>JACMIU010000142.1 GCA_014380985.1 Armatimonadota bacterium
AAAAATCTTTTCCGGTCTCCGCGTTCTTGGCGTCTTGGCGGTTTGTTATCCGATTGTTGCGGCAAGTAGCCCGCCGGTCGTTAGCGCGGATTCCATGCGCGTTCCGCCGCAACCGTCGCCGCAGACGTGCAAGCCATTCACTTTATCGGCTAAAAACAGTTCGCCGGTGGTTTGCGTCGGCGCAGCGTACCGCCAGCGGTGCGTATGCCCTTCGCGCAGTTGTATCTTTTCGCCGCACACATCTTCAATCGCCGCGAAAATCGCCGCCTGCACCGAGTCTTTCCAGTCCTCGATATGCGCCCGGCTCCATGCCCCCGAAGCGTGCGCGACCAACACGGGTTCGGGGCGCAAAAAATCGCGCTTCGTATTGTCTCGCGCCAGCCAGCCTAAAACCGGGTGATTTTTGAACTCGACAGCGGTATGTGGGAGCGAAATATCGTTCTCGATAACGGCTATCAGTGTCCATGCCGGGTCGTAGCGGACGCCCTCAAGGCGTGTTCGCCAGTCGTCGGGCAGGTGTCCGCCCGCGACGCGCAGGAGTTGCTCGGCGGGAAGCGTCAAACAAACGTTCTTCGCGGTGAATGACACCGGGGTTTCGCCGGGGTGCGCGTGACCGGTCGCCGTCCATAGGTCGCCGGTTTTCGTCAGCGCGGTAATCGTGGTAGAAACGCGCACATCCACGCCCCGCGCCAGCCGTTCGCCAACCGCTTGCATTCCCGACATCGGCGCGTAGCGCGGATGCCCCGGCGCACGTTCGCGGATTTTGCCATCTATCCATGTCGGGTAGCCCCGGTTCCATTCGCGCAAATCGCTTTTTTCCTCCGCCATCCACTCGTCTACCCACTTTTGGAAACGCTCGCCCCGCGCCGTGAAGTACTGCGCCCCGTAGTCCACCCGCGACCCCGACGCCAGCGTGCGCGTCGCGCACCGACCGCCGACCACGCGCCCCTTGTCCACGCAAACCACTTTCGCACCGGTGCGCGTTAAGTCGCCTGCGAGTGCCAATCCGGCGACACCCGCGCCAATCACCAAATAATCACAGTTTGTTGTTGTCATCTTTTCGCTATTGTACCCGGTGGCGGCGGGTGTTGTGCGGTTTCGCGGTACGATAAACCACGATGCTTGACGCCGATGCTTCCGCTTCCCTGCAAAACCTGCGCGACGGTTTGCGCTCGGCGCGGCGACCCGGCGAACTCGTGAACGCCGCCGAACGCGCCGCGATGCGTCAAACGCTTGCTCGCGTCGGTCTCGCTGTGGCGCGAGACTTGGGGCATGACAGTCACGACGCCGATATTGGCGCGGCGAACCCGGTTAGCGCGGCGTGTCCGGTGGAGCGGCTGGCGTTCCTGCAATCGGTAGCCGGGCGGGTGCTTGCCGCCGCCCGCCGTATCGGGAGCGAACCGCCCGCCGCGCTGTCTTTCGTCGAACGCCCCGTGGCGATGGGGCGGGCGCGGCATGTCGGGGCGGGCGCACTGCGAGCGTTGGTGAGAACGCCGAACGCTTCCAAGGTTCACGAAACCGTTGCCGTGCCGACCCAAGATACTCCCGCGAACCGCGCCGCGAAAACGATACTTGCCATCTTCTCGCGGGACGCGGCGACGATTGCCGCCCTCGCGCAAAACGCGCAGTTGCCCGCCGCGCTTGCCACCGCCGAACGATTGCGCCGGGCATTCGGGCAAACCCTGCGGCGCGAACCGTGGCGCGGTTTGCCACTCCTGCCGCGTGTGCCGCCGCTCACGCCGACCTTGCGGAATGCCGGGGCGCACGTTCTGCTACGCGACATTTACCGCCGATACCGCGCCGGGTTCGCGTGGGGCTGGACGCACCCACTTTTCCGGTTGCCGGAGCGCGAAACGTGGCAAGTGTACGAATACTTTGCGTTTTTTGTCGTCGTGGAAACGCTTCGCGGTCTCGGCTTTCGCGCGTCCGAAGCGGACGCCGTGCGCGTTTCCGAAGCGGGCGTTTCGCTCAATCTTGCGACCGGCACGGCGTCCACCATCGTTTTGCGGCGCGGGGCGACCATCGCCTGCGAGAAGCAAACCGTGCGGGCGACGTATGCACGGCGTTTCGACACCGCCCCCGACGCGCACGGCTACCGCTCCGCCGCGCAGTCGCTCGTGCCGGACGTCGTGCTGGAATCGGAAGGGCGGCTACTAATTCTCGACGCGAAGTTTAAGACATATACCGACCCACTCGGTAACTACGTTTCGCCGTTGGACGATTTGCGTCAACTGCACTCGTACCGCGACGCGATACGATTAGGGGATACTCGCCCCGTTTGGGGCGCGTGGGCGATGTATGCCGGGCGAACGTCGCCTGCGGGGCGCGTATCGGGCGCAAACCGCGCCGTTATCGCGTTCCCCGATTCGCGCCCCGATGCTCCGTTCGGAAGCGGAGAAATCGGCGCGATACTCTTGCGCCCAAATACAGAACATGGCACGCTTGCCGCGCTTATCGAGGCGTTTCTGCGCTCGTGTACGTCCGCCCCTTCCATGAATGCCCGCGTCCGCTAATCGCCAAGTACGCCGAGTTCCACGCAATCGTAATCACCAGAAGCCAACCGACTGGATGCGTCAACACTGCCCACCACGCTTGCCGGAACCGGTAGGTTAGCGCGGCACGAATGCCAATCGCGATAGCGACGTGGCACAGCGGGAGCCAGAACCCTGCCGTCGACCGGTCGCCGCTTGCGAGTGCCGCCGCAAGAAACGCGAACGGGAACACCTGCGTTAGGAGTAGAAACCCGCTCCAGACCGCTACAACCGCCACCGAGTTTCCCATCGCACTAAAGACGTTTTTCGAGAAGCCGTCCCACGTTTCGCGCAAGCCGTGGTACATTCGCACCGAGTAGGTCGTGGAGCCGTCTGCGTATACGAGTTTGCGCCCTTGCCGCTTCGTGTGCTGGGCGAAGCGAATATCCTCCGCCATCTCCGCCTTCACAGGTTCGTGTCCGCCGAGGTCGGAGTAGGTTTTTGCGGAAACGAGGATAAACGCGCCGTTCGCCGCCGCGAACGCCGGGTTTTTTGACGCCCAAACGTTGCGAATCGGGAGCGTTGCGAACACCAGAACATATTGGAGCGGGACAATCACGTGTTCCCAGAACGAGCCGCAGGAAAGATGCGGCATCAGCGAAAGAACGTCGGCGTTCATCGTCTCGCGCAACGCCGCCGCGCCCGCGACCGCGCCGGGATAAAACACGCAGTCGGCATCGGTTAGGAGCAGGATGTCGCCGGTTGCCGCCGCCGCCATTTGTCGCAGGGCGTTCGGCTTACCTTTCCAACCGGGAAGTAATTCGCCGCCGGAAAGCAGTCGGACACGGCTATCGGTCGCCGCGAGGGCAGCGACGATGAGCCCGGTGTCGTCGTCGGAGCGGTCGTCCAAAACGATGATTTCGAGTGTGCCGGGGTAGTCCTGCGCTTGGAGCGACGCCACGCAAGCGGCGATAACGGGTTCTTCGTTGCGGGCGGGAATCAGCACGGAGACCGAAGGGAGCCTCTCTCCTCCGGCTACGGCAACCGGTCGCCGAAACGCGAACCAGTCCGTTGCCGCGTTCACCAGCGAATAGAACGCGAAAACGCTCACGAAGATTTGGTAGGCGAGAAGCGGCGTGGCGTTTTCACGCAGAAGGTCAAACAAAGGCATATCGCGTACAGTGTACCGCGAAAGGCAGGGTATAATAACGCATGATAAGCGAACCGCTCGCGGGGCGTTCGCCCCGCGAACGCACTACATGAAAATCCTGTTCGGAGCCGAAAACGACGGCTTACACATTTCTCCGACCGATCCGAATGGCTACGAATGGTGGTATTTCGACGCCGTTTCGGACGACGAACGCTACGTATTAGTCGTGATATTTTTCCTCGGTACGCCCATGTCACCGTACTACAAAGCGGTTGTTGATGGCAAAAACCCCGTGCCAAACGACTGGTGCGGCGTGTTCGTCACGCTTCACGAGCGCACCAGAAGCGGCTACGCGGAGCGGGCGTATGCGTATAACGTCTACAAGGGCGGCGCGTTTGCGCCGGATGGGGCGACTGTCGCGGTCGGCGGTTCGCGCTTCGTACGCGAGGGCAATGCATGGAACCTGTCGCTGGAGGAGCGCGGGCTATGGCTGGGCGCGGTGCGCGGCAACCTGTCCTTTGCCGCCGACTTTTTGCCCGGTCATACACCGATTCCGGGGGACGAAGCGCATACGTGGGTCTGCGTCGCGCCCGACTGCCGCGTTTCGGGCGACCTCACGCTGGCGTCGGGAGAAGCGGTGCGATTCGCGGGGCGTGGCTACCACGACCATAATTTCGGACGGTTGCCGTGGATGGATACCCCGGCGTGGTACTGGGGGCGTACCCATTTCGCCCGCGATAAGCCGGTATGCGGTTTAATTCAGTATTCGTGGTTTGCCGGTTCGGAACCGCGCCGCGTGGTGCTAACGTGGACGCCGACCGGGGCAACAACAGTGACGCGCAACGTGCAAAACTCGACTGACGAAGATGATTTTGACGTTGCACAACTATTCACGCGGCGCAAACGCCCGATTTTTCACTCAACAATCAAGGGGTTCGGCGAAAGCGATTTGCAAAGCGTTAAGGTGTCGCAACCGATAGGTTGGTCTGGGCTACAAGAAAGCCCCTTCTACAGTCGTTTTCCACTTGTTACCGAAGCACGTTTCGCCGGAGGGGGCAAAGGCTCCTACATCGGCATTGGGGAACTGTTCCGTCCGGTGGGGCTGACAGGCGAGATTATGTCCGTCGCGTTGTGGACACGCATCCGGCGACGGTCGTAACGGCAACGCCCCCGCTACGCTTTTTGCGTAGCGAGGGCGTTTGCCGTTAATCGCCGCCTACATTCGGCTGGTCGTGCCGGTTATAGGAGTGGCATACATAGAGCGTTCGGCTTGAATCTGCTCCGGTGTGTAGTGCGGAGCGGTTTCCGCATAGCCGGAGAAGCCGGACGAGCGGTAGGCTTCGCCGCGCTTGCCGATGTCCACCGCGTTGTAGCGGTTCAGAATCATCGTCGCTTCACTCGCACGGGATTCGTCGGCATGAACGGTAACGAGTGTGCCGCCGCGTCGAACGCCTTCCGCGTAATAGTGAGCATCGGCTTCCGGCACACCGAGTCCGGTAAGCCCTCCGAGAACGCCGCCCGCCGTCGCACCGAGGGTCGCGCCGCCAAAGAACGCCGCGAGGGGCCCGATTGCCGCAATGGGTCCGATACCGGGAACTAATGCGAGGGCAACCGCCGCCGCGAGACCGGTCAAACCGCCGAACAAACCGCCTTTTGCCGCGCCTTTAACGGCGTCGCCCGCGCCTTGCGACACATTGATTCCTCCGCCGTCGGTATCGTGCGAACCGAACTCGCCCGAAGCGTTGTTGGCGACAACGGAAATATCGTCGCGGTTGAATCCCGCAGTCACAAGGTCGTTCACCGCGCTTTGCGCGTGGGCAAATGTGTCAAATAATCCTACGATGGTCTTAGCCATGATCTAATCCTTCTGTACCTCTTGGGTACGGTTGTGTTGGTTTAGCCTTGCATATCGGGCAAGACAGGGTTGGCGGCAAGGGGCTCGGTATGAACCGCCTCGCGCCGGATCGTTACAGTTTGTTCGCTGGGTTCTTCGTTGCGCGTGATGGTGATACACAACTCTTCCACCAACCGGGTGCGTTTTTCCGCGACCACGACTTCTTCAAACAAGGGAATCACCATTGTTTCGCCCGCTTCCACAATCGTTTCCGTGGTTTCGATTTGCTGTTCCATTACGGGTTCGTTCTTTGCGATTGATTCGCGGCGGGTCCCGGCGGGGCGACAATGTTGCGACCGCTTCCGACTTCTTCGGGCGTCGTGGTGTTCACGTTCGGTTCGGGGCGCGAACCGGCTTCTCCACTACGCGGCGTGATAGGAGCCACGGCGGGTCCCGGTGGGGCGGTGCGCCCTGTGTTCGCGCCCTGTCCGGTGGCGGTGTTTGACACATCGGAGCCGGAATCCCGTGCGACTTGGCGGCGGGTGGACGGAACCGTGGCGTCTGTTTTCTGCGCGTTTTTCGACAGCGCAATCGTCCCAGCTATCAGCGCGATGACGGCGGCAACACCGGCTAAAATCGGTAATATAGGTCTCCCACCGGCGTTACCGGCACTTTTTGTCGGTTTCCCGCCATTATCCGGGTTATCATAACTTTTTAC
>JACMIU010000143.1 GCA_014380985.1 Armatimonadota bacterium
AGTGGCGATACCGAGCGACACAAAAAACGCCTTTTCGCGGAGCCGGTTCTGCGCGACGTGAAGCACGTTCGCGCCGGGACGCACGGAAACGCCGACCGATTCTATCGCGGCAACCGTATCCGACGGCACGTTTTCAAACTCATACGTCACGACATCCACCGACGCGGCAAAAGCGCGAACCGCGTCCAAGTCGGAATACGGCGCGACGATTTCACGGTCGGCGATTCGTCCGCAGGGTGTGTCCGCGTCGGGCGAAAACACGGCGACGCCATAGCCCATGCGCCGCGCTTCAAGGGCGAGCATCTGACCGAGTTGCCCGCTACCGAGGATACCGATAATCGTGCCGGGAAGAAAGGTGGTCATAAGGCTTCGCCCGTGGGAAGCGTCGCCGACAAAACGTGGTCGGTTTGCTCGGTGCGGAACGCCCGTAATTGTTCGCGCAATACAGGGCGCGAATTAGCCAGAATCGCCACGGCGAGAAGCGCGGCATTAATCGCCCCCGCCTTGCCAATCGCCAGCGTTCCGACCGGAATCCCGCCCGGCATTTGCACGATGGACAAAAGCGAATCCTGCCCTTTGAGGGCGTGTGATTCGACCGGAACCCCCAGCACCGGAAGCAAGGTGAACGCCGCCGCCATGCCCGGCAAGTGCGCCGCGCCGCCCGCCCCCGCGATGATGACCTGCAAGCCGCGTCCCTCCGCTTCAGTCGCGTACTCGGCAAGCAAATGCGGGGTGCGGTGCGCGGACACCACGCGGCACTCATGCGGCACGGCGAACTGTATCAGGGTTTCGTGCGTGTGCCGCATCGTCTCCCAGTCGGACGTGCTACCCATTA
Organism: Armatimonadota bacterium; assembly: GCA_014380985.1. Taxonomy (GTDB): domain Bacteria; phylum Armatimonadota; class Armatimonadia; order Armatimonadales; family Armatimonadaceae; genus JACMIU01. The sequence goes on from JACMIU010000143.1 coordinate 836, forward strand.
TCACGCCGATAAGCGGCGAAGTTTCGTTTTCCATAAGAATCGCTACCGATTATATCATTCGGTGCGAACTCTTTAGAGTCCGTCGGTGTCAAATATCCGGCAACGCTTGCCGCAGATACCCGATCAGTGCTTCATAGTAGGCGACGGACTCCCAGTAGTACGTGCCGTCGCCGTCCGCAGGGCGCGTTATCGGGACTTCGTTTTGCAGGGTGCGAAGGGCACGTATCGCAAGCCGGGGCGCGAAGTCGCGGCGTGTGATCCCTTTCTCGTACAAATATCGCTCCACGAAACCGGTGTGAATAAACGGATAGCAGTCGTATGTCCAGAACTTAGCAAGACCTAAGAGCGGATCGCCGAAATGCCCCCATGGGTACACATACTCCGTGATAGCCCCGTCCGCAACGCGCAGAAAGTTAGGAAAGTACAGATCATTGGTGTACACGAGCGGAACTTCTATCTCCGCGACCCGTAACTCGACACGGGCGAGAACTTCAGCGAAAAGCGGATGTTCCAGCCATGCCCCGCCCATTTGTTTTATCTCCGCCACTTCCCCCGCCAAGTCGCGCCGGGTCAGCGCATTGCTCACAGGGTCGGCTAACAGTGACTCTGTCAGGTTGTGCAACTGGTCTATCGCCGCAATCGTTAGGGTGGACGCGGCGTTGATGCGTGGCGGTATCTTTCCTTCAAGCGACCAGAGAAGCAGATTCTCACCGATGGGCGTATCTGTGATCGCCGTGTAGCCGTCTCCGTTCGCTACTGGTTCGGCAACAAGACGTGGCACAGGCAGACCGAGGCGCGAAAGTGCGGGCAACAGTCCCCGCTTCTGAGGCGTGATGTCCCAACGAACGTCAAGCACGTGCTTGCTACCATTCGTTTCCCGAACAGTGACACGTTCGGAAAACGGCATCCATGTTTCCGGCTCCTTGGCGATAGAAATTACTTGTGCGCCGGGATACGCGCCAAAAATCAGACCGGCGACAATCGGCGATAATGAGTCTTCAAGTGATTCAGCAGACATAACGGATAAACTCCTATGGGTTCGGTCACGTGCGGGGACGCCGAGCGACGAGCGCAAAAGCGTTCGAGCTCGGGCCAGCCGACTACGCACGGTGTTGACGGGAATATGTTCGGTCGCGGCTATCTCGGTTAAGGAGTAGCCATCTATAAACGTCCATTGAGCCGTCCGGCGTAAAGCCGGTGGCAGGTCGGTGAGTAGATCGGGGGCGGTGATGCAAGAGTCACGGTGATGAAGCGTGTCGGCAATTTGAGCAGTGAGCGGAGCATAGGAACGTGTCGCCCGGTTGCGCCGAAAGTCCGCCGTTTTGCGCCGAACGATTTGGCTGAGCCAAGCACCGAACGCCGCCGGGTCGCGCAGGGTAGACAGATGCAAGAACGCATAAACGAATGCTTCCTGCGTCGCGTCCTGCGCGTCTTCACGGCTACCGAGCAAACGATAAGCGAGCGATTGTGTCCGTGGGCGATGTAATTCTGAAAGCACCGACCAAGCATTACGGTCGCCGTGC
>JACMIU010000144.1 GCA_014380985.1 Armatimonadota bacterium
TATCGTCCGCGACAGCAGGGCTCAAGGAGAGATACGCCAGTCCCATCGCACGTATCGCAAAACAAGCGAGCGAACGTCCAACCTGCATCGCTGTCCCCTGCCGTCGTTCCAGAAGCGGGCGCGGGTCTTCTTGCGCTTCTTGCGCTACCCGCGTTGTTCGTACTTCGTCGCCGCCCCGTTTGACGAAACGGCGGTTTTGTTGCACAATAGATTCGGGACGTGGTAAGCCGCCGCGTCCCGAACTATTTTTTGCCGTCTGAAGGAATCTAATCCGTGCCGAACACCTCCACTGCATCGCCGTTGTTTGCCCGCCGCCGCTTGCTTTTTGCCGCGCTTTCTGCTATCGCCCTCGCGCCGTTCCTTGCCGGTTGCCCCGCGAACAACGAGAGCGAACAAAAGCCCGCCGCTACGGGAGGCGGAACAACCGGCACGCCCGCTAGCGGCAAAACCATCAAAGCCGGTTTAGTCACCGATACCGGAGGCGTCAACGACCGCTCGTTCAATCAGATGGCGTATGAGGGATTGCAAAAGGCGGAAAAAGAGTTTGGCGCGAGCATCAAGGTTCAGGAATCGAAAGCAAACGCCGATTATGTTTCCAACCTGTCGCGCTTCGCTCAGGGAAACTATGACATTGTTTTCGCCGTCGGCTTCAAGATGCAAGACGCGCTGAAAGAGGTCGCGCCGCGCTTCCCGAACGTCAAGTTCGTGATTATTGACGGCGACGCCCCCGATTTGCCGAACTGCGCGTCGTACAAGTTCCAAGAGGAACAAGGCTCGTTTCTGGTCGGTGCACTTGCGGGGCTAATGACGAAAACAAGCGTTATCGGGTTTGTCGGTGGCGAACAGATGCCGCTGATTCAAAAGTTCGAGGCGGGCTACAAAGCAGGGTTACAAACCACGAACCCGAAGGCAACCGTGAAAGTCGGGTATGCCAACTCATTTAGCGACCCGCAAAAAGGGCAGGAACTGGCGATTTCGCAGATGAACGCGAAGGCGGATATTATCTACCACGCGGCGGGCGAAACCGGCGTCGGCGTTATCAAAGCGGTTGAGGCGAAGGGCAAAGGATTCTACGCCATCGGGGTAGACAAAGATCAGGACGGCGAGGCGAAAGGGCGTGTGCTGACTTCGATGGTCAAGCGAGTGGATGTCGCGGTCTTCCAAGCGACCGAAAGCGTGTCGAAAGGCGCGTTCAAACCGGGTTCCACCACGGTCGGACTTAAGGAGGACGGAATCGCCTTGTCGCCGATGGAGTTTACCAAGCAGGATATTCCGGCTCCCATAATGGCACGAATTGACGCGCTGAAACAGCAGATTATTGACGGAAAAATCACGCCGCCGACCACGCCCGCCGAACTTGCCGAGTTCAAGCCCCCCGTCGAAAAGTAAACGAATGAGCGAGGCAACTCCGACCGGTGAACGGCTCGAAACGGCGTTATATGCTTGCCATACGGCACCGTATACGCACCTTGATTTGCCGGACATCGTGCTTCCGCACTGGACGATCAGTTTTGTTGCGGAAGGCAGGGTGCGAATGTGTACCGGACGGCGCACCTATCAAGTGATGCCCGGCGACGTGATGATTCATCCTCCGAACGTCGCCTTCCGGGAAACGAATCCGCACACCGGTTTGCACTTGTGGTTCGCGTGCGCGATAAAAGTTCATGACCCACACCCGGAGAATCTGCTCGACCGATACCCGCTTCCCCCCGTAGTGTCGCTACGCGGCGAGCAGATAACGGCATACCGCGAAACGTTCGCCCGGCTACAGTCCGCGCACGAAGCACCGGCGAGCGGGGTGAATCGGTTGCGGCGTGCGGCGTACATAGCCGAACTGTTCGCACAACTTATCGAAGCGTGGGAAATCACTGGAAGCGTTCCGCGCCCTGACGCGATTGCTTCTCCCGTCGGTCGGTTCGCCTCGGTAATTGCGTACCTGCGGGCGAACCTGTCCGCGACCGTTACCCGTGCCGACCTTGCCCACATCGCGTGTTTACATCCGACCGCGTTTGACCGCGCCTTCGTTCGCGCCACCGGTCAAACGCCGTTACGCCTCCTTTCCGAAATGCGCCTGACCGAAGTACGGCAACGTCTCGAATCCACCGACGACACGCTGGAGACTATCGCGCAAGCCACAGGCTTGACCGACGCCGCGCACCTGTCCCGCTTGTTCCGCGCCCGGTTCGGTGTCACGCCGGGCAAATGGCGACAGGGCGTAATACGTACAAAAACCGGCTATTTATCGCCCTTGTCTGATAAATAGGAGCGGGCGTACAATACATCATCTCGAACCCGAAAGGTATCTCTGATGGAACTACTTACCGACACGCACAAAGCCGAACTGCACGAGCGCGGCTATACCCTGTTACCGAGCGTCTTCTCCGCCGAAGACATGATCGCGCTTGCCGCGAATATCGAGCGACAGCA
>JACMIU010000012.1 GCA_014380985.1 Armatimonadota bacterium
GCATCGTTGAGCAACTCCCCGAACCGGGCGAAACTGTAGTTGTCGCTATGAGCGGCGGCGTGGACTCGTCCGTCGCCGCCGCCGTGCTGAAAGAGCAGGGCGTCAATGTTATCGGAATCACGCTACAAATCTGGCAGGAATCGAGCCACGACACCAAAGGCGCGGGTTGTTGCTCGCTCGGCGCGGTCGAGGATGCGCGGCGCGTCGCTACCCGCATCGGCATCCCGCACTACGTTCTGAACTACCGCGAACCGTTTGCCGAAAAAGTTATCAAGCCGTTTGTCGAGTCGTACAAGATGGGCTGGACGCCGAACCCGTGTATCAACTGCAACCGCTACATCAAGTTCAACGCGCTGATGAAACGCGCCAAGCAACTCGGCGCGACCAAACTGGCGACGGGACATTATGCCCGCGTTTTCCGCGACCCCCTGACGGATAGGTTCGGCTTGCTGACGGCGGGAAGCGTGGCGAAAGATCAATCGTACGCGCTGTATGCTTCGACGCAAAGCGAGCTCGCGCACATGACCATGCCACTCGGCGGCGTCCAGACCAAAGACGAAACCCGCGAACTCGCCCGCAAATACAACTTAGCCGTCGCCGATAAGCCCGACTCGCAGGAAATCTGCTTTGTGCAAAATGGTGATTACCGAGACTTTTTGGCGAACGCCGCGCCGGAAACGCTCGCGCCGGGAACGTTTGTGGATTCTGCCGGAACGCGGCGCGGGTCGCACGAGGGCGCGGCGCACTACACGGTGGGGCAACGCAAGAAAATCAACGTCGGGTCGCTCACGCCGCTCTATGTGCTGTCGGTGGACGCGCAAAGCGGCGAAGTCACGATTGGCACGGACGAAGAGTTGTACGCTCCCGGTTGCCGTGTCGAGGATTTGAACTGGGTCGCGCTCGCACCGCTTGAAATCGGCAACGTACCGTACCCGTGCGCGGTCAAGATTCGCTACAATATGTCGCCCGCGCCCGCGCATTTGGTTCGCACCGGGGAGGACGCGCTCGAAGTGCGTTTTGACGAACCGCTTCGCGCCGTCGCGCCGGGACAAGCGGCGGTTTTCTACGGCACGGGCGCAACTGATGGCTGGGTTTTGGGCGGCGGAACCATCACCGGCAAACTGCAGAAAAAATAAACAAGCTAATTCTTCTTTATCGCCAACAAAGTTTGGCAAATGTGGGTACACTCGGACATTATGACAAAAAAAGAAGCGGAAGAATTAGAGAGCGACGGGCGGTTTTGGGGTAGTATCGTTGCAGGGACAATTATCGGGCTAATCGTGGGCGGGAGCGTCGCGCTCTTGTTCGCGCCGAAATCGGGACGCGAACTGCGCGGCGACCTTGAAGACGCCGCCGAAACCGTGCGCGAAAAAGCCGAAGCAACTCTTGACGATTTGCAGGAAGCCGCGCAAAAATTGGCGCAAACCTCGCGCACCCTGCTCGACGAAACCCGCGAAAACGTCGTGCGATCCGTGGAAGCCGGGCGCGACGCTTACGACAAGAAGCGGCAGGAACTCACCAACGAATTAGAAGAAAAACTACGCGGCGACGACACGAAAACCGCCTAAAACAGCGAGATATTAAGGAATAAACGTATGGAATCAGCAGCAAGTATGAACCTAAAAGTGACCTCTATGGTTGTCAGTGCTGGAGTGGTCGCGCTCGAATTGGACGGCGAAGTGGATGTGTACACCGCGCCGCTTCTACGGCAGGAAATCGTGGATCAAGTGGAAAAAGGCACGCGCTTTTTGCTCGTGCATCTGGAAAAAGTAGAGTATCTCGACTCGACCGGACTTGGCATTCTTATCGGCGGCGTAAAGCGGCTTAAAGAGCAGAACGGCGCGATGAAACTCATCGGCCCGTCGCCGCGCATTTCGCGCATTTTCGACATCACCGGACTGAACCGGATTTTCGATGTATACGCGACGCAAGCCGAAGCACTGGCAACGATGGGCGCATGAGCGGACAACGCGCAAGGAAAAACACTAACGTTATGAATGATTCCCTTCTTGCCGCCGACACCGGCGGTGTCGGCGGCGTCAACCCGCCCGTCACCGAGTCGTTCGTGGTCACGCTGACGATCCCTTGCGCCGCCGAATATGTCGGCACGGCGCGGCTAACGATTTTAGGCGTGGCGTCGCGGATGGGCTTTTCCTACGATCAGGTCGAAGATATTCGCCTTGCCGTTGGCGAAGCCTGCACGAACGCGATTGCCCGTGCCGAAGAATCCGAAGCAAAATCTGCGGCAACCATCACTATCTCCTCGCACATCGAACCGACGCAATTAGTGGTAGAGATTGAAGATACCGTTGGCGATTCCGGCGGAAGTACGGACGCCGACTTAGACAGAACCACCGGCGAGGAAGTCAACCCGGCGGAACTCGGCGCACTCCTGATGGAGATTCTGGTAGACGAAGTTGCCGTGCAAATCAAGCCGACCGGAACCCATGTGCGTTTAACCAAATATGCCATGAATGCCACGGGGTAATTAACGCCCATGATGAATACGAATCCAACCGGCACGACAGATGCCGGAGCCGTGCCAATCGCTTCCACCGATAGTCCCGCCGCCGATGCCATCCCTGCCACGTCCACCGCGTCGCGGGTGGTGTCTACTGACCCTGCCGAACGCCTTTTTGTCGAATACGCCCGCACCGGTGACAATCGTCTGCGTGACCGATTGGTTGCCATGCACCAGAACTTGGTGCGCTATTTGGCTTCTAAGTTTGCCAACCGGGGCGAGCCTTTGGAAGACTTGGTGCAGGTCGGAAATATCGGCTTGGTGAACGCGGTAGACCGCTACGAAGTCGGGCGCGGCAACAAGTTCTCGACCTACGCGACACCGACCGTGGTCGGTGAGATTCGCCGCTATTTCCGCGACAAGGCATGGAGCCTGAAGGTTCCACGCCGTTTGCAGGAACTTAATCAAGCGGCGAACAAAGCGGTAGATTCTTTGTCGTCCAAACTCGGACGTTCGCCGACTATCGCGGAAATCGCGGCGGCTATCGGCGCGACCGAAGAAGAAACCCTCGAATCTATCGAACTCGGCAACGCCTACGAAACGGTGTCACTCGATACGCGGATGTCGAACGAGGGCGATTCGTCGCCGATGACGCTCAGTGAGTTTATCGGC
>JACMIU010000013.1 GCA_014380985.1 Armatimonadota bacterium
CCTGTATTTCGCCGACAATACGCTGGAGTTATGGATGCCAAGCGAAGCGCACGAAGAACTGAATCGAATGGTCGCCCTCCTAATCGCGCTGATTTACGGCGAATGGGATGTCGAAGCCCGCGATTTGGGGAGCATGACGCATAGCGACCCCGCTACCGACCGGGGTTTCGAGCCGGATACTTGCTTCTACGAGGACGTGGAAACGGGCGGCGAAACGGTGTCGCGCCCGCGGCTTGCTGTGGAGATGGAGCGTACTAACTCGGCACTGGCAAAGTTGCCGATCTACGCCGCATATGGAATGCCGGAGGTTTGGCGCGTTTCCCTTTCTGATACCGGCGAACTTCAAGCCCGATTCTACCGCTTGGAGGAAGGCGATTACCGCGAGGTGAGCGAAAGCATTGCGGTTCCGCCGATGACGCCCGACCTGCTTTGCGACTTTCTTCGCGCCCGGCTCACGGCGACGCGCCTCGGTGCATGGATTGCCTCGGTGCAGAATTGGGCGCGGGCGCGTCCGCACGTAAGCGCGTGACGACGTGAAAATACCGGCGAAGGAGGCGGTAATTTAATCTTCTCTTAATGCCGGTGGTTCGCTTTCGTGATATATTGACACAAATCCGGTTCGTAGAAAGCACCCCATGTTGAATAACTTGTCCCGACGTAGCGGCTTCACGCTGATTGAACTGCTGGTGGTTATCGCTATCATCGCTATCCTCGCCGCGATCCTGTTCCCCGTTTTCGCACAGGCACGTGAAAAAGCACGACAAACCTCCTGCCTATCCAATGTGCGGCAGATCGGCTTGGGCTTGATGATGTACGCGCAGGACTACGACGAGACGATTGCGCGAAACTCGTATCCCGATCCGCCGCGGGTTCTCGAAGGCAATCATTTCGTTGATTGCTCGACGCCGCGCTGGATGGACGTTATCAATCCGTACATCAAAAGCGTCGCTATCTTCAACTGCCCTTCGGATATTTTCGATGACATCAAGGGGACTCTTAACACCGGGGTCGCACACACGATTGCGGGCAACCGCAACTATGTGTACCAGCCGTTTTCGCCCGACGGTTCGCAAGTGTACCGCGAAGCGGCTTGCGGCGCGGGCAACGGAACCACGAATATCGGACGACGCTTCGGCTCCTATGCGATGAACAATATGTATTACGACGGGCAGGTCGCGCCTAACCCGGCAACGTGGGGGTTCACGCTCACCGCGCCGAACAATCAGCCGATTGCGTCAATTGCAGTCCCTGCCGACACCGCTCTTGTTTGCGAGGTGCAGGGTATGGGGCAGAGCGGCGACTTTTACCGCAAAGACCTTTCCGACCCGCAACCGAACACGCCGAACGAAACGTTTCCGTTCCCCGCGCTGATTAATCGCAACAACAACGGCGCGATTTTGGGACGGCACATGAAGTTCACCAACGTCGTGTGGTGCGACGGTCACGCCAAAGCGACACGACTCGAAAAATTGGGCGAAACGCACACGAAAAACGGCTTCACCTATATGTACAAGTTCACTAATGAAGAGGATTAGTATTGCTGTTTGGTACGAAGGGCGCAGGAGAACCTGTGCCCTTTTTTGTTTGTTTCCGGTATAATCGGCGGTATGCGTAAACATTTTGCCGCTCTCGCTACGTTTGTCGCCTTGTGCGCGGTATCGCCCGCGTTCGCCGCGCCGCCCGTGGGTGACGCCGCGTCCCCGCTCCCGCCGCTCGCGTTCACCGACCGCACCTTGCCGAACGGCTTGCGGGTGCTGGCGTCCGAGAACCACCAAACGCCCACCGTGGCGATTTATGTGTTCTACAAGGTCGGTAGCAAAGACGATCCGCCCGGTCGCTCCGGCTTCGCACACCTGTTTGAACACCTGATGTTCAAGTCCACGAAGAATATGGCGAGTGAACAGTTAGACCGGCTGACCGAGGACGTCGGAGGCGCAAACAACGCCTACACCGCCGACGACGTGACGGTGTATCACGAGACCGTGCCATCGAATCATCTGGAACGGCTTTTGTGGGCGGAAGCCGAGCGCATGAGCAATCTGACGGTGGACGAGAAGAACTTCAAATCCGAACGCGCCGTGGTGCAGGAGGAGTTCCGGCAATCGTATGCGGCGAACCCGTATGGTGATTTGTACCTGCAAACCACGATTCAGGGCTTTACGAAGCATCCGTACAAGCGACCGGGAATCGGCAACTTAGCCGAACTACAGGCGGCAACGGTTACCGATGTCAAGGCGTTCCACAAGACGTACTACCGTCCCGATAACGCCGTTTTGGTGGTGGTCGGCGACTTCGACCCGGCGCAGTTAAAAATGTGGGCGGATAGATACTTCGGCGCGGTGGCGAAACCGAGAGGCGCGATTCCCCGTGTTACGGCGGTGGAACCGCCGCGCACCGCACAGCGTCATGTCGCCGTGACCGCGCCCGATGTGCCGCTTCCGGCGTTCAGCGCGACGTACCTGACGCCGGGCGTCGCGGACGCCGACACGCCCGCACTCGACGTTTTAGCGAGTGTTCTGGGCGAAGGCGAATCGTCGCGCTTGTACCGCGCCCTTGTTTACGATAAACAAATAGCCTCCGAAGTGTCGGTGGAGTCGAACGGCAACACCGAAGCGGGACTGTTTACCGTGCTGGTGACGGCGGCGTCCGGGGAAAAACTGCCCGATCTGGAAACCGCCGCGTTCGCCGAAATGGACAAACTGCGCGAAGAGGAAATCACGGCGAAGGAGTTGGAAAAAGCAAAAGTTAGTCTTGTTGGCGGAATCGTCCGCGCCCGCGAAACCGTGGACGGAACGGCAAACTTTCTGGGTGTCGCCGCCGTTCTTCTCGGCGACCCCAGCCGAATTAACACCGAACTGGCGCGAGTCAACGCCGTGACTGCCGCCGATGTTTTGCGCGTTGCCAAGAAATATCTGTCGCCGATGAACCGCGTGATCGTATCGTACACGGCGAAAACCGCCACCGTACCGGTGGCAAAGCCGGACGTTAAGAAGGTGAAACCATGAAACGAATCCTTGTATTTGTCGCGCCTTTAGCGGCGTTTCTCGTCGCCGAAACCGCCTTCGCGCAAACGGCAAATCCGTTCCCGAAACCGCCTCCGGTTGCCGCGCCACGAACGGTGTCCGTGCCGAAGCCGGTGGAAACCAAACTGCCGAACGGCTTGCGGGTGATCGCTGTCGAGCGTCCCGGTTCGGGTTTGGTGTCGGTGCGCCTTTTGCTACCGCAAGCCGGAAGCGCGAGCACGACTTATGCTGTGCCGGGAACGGCGCAAGCCGTCGCCGAACTTCTGACGAAGGGGACGAAGTCGCGCACCGCGACGCAGATTGCCGAGGAAGCCGAGCAGATAGGC
>JACMIU010000145.1 GCA_014380985.1 Armatimonadota bacterium
ATCAACCCCGACGAGTGTATTGACTGCGGACTGTGCGAACCCGAATGCCCCGTAGACGCGATCTACGCGGGCGACGAACTGCCGGACGTATGGCAACACTATGCCGAAATCAACGCGGCATTTTACGCAACCGTCGCCGAACGAACCGAACCGTCCGGCGCGAAGTGCGTCAGTACGCCGGGCGTTAGGGCTTTCCAACCGGGCGCGTCGTCGGTTTTTTCCGACGCCACGAGATAGCCGGTCGCGCCGCCTTCTTCGTCCGGCGTCAGGGGGCGCACGAAAAGCGTGTAATAGTTGGGGCTGTGCGAAAACTGTCGCAGGGCGTACAAGCCGGTCGGGTGCGCTAAAAGCAAATTGACGCCGGTATACATTTGCGTCAGGTCGCCGGACGCTACGCCCGCCGCGACGAATTTTGCCGTGTCGAACAGTTCGGTAAGCGCGTTCGATAGCGCGGCAAACGTGTCGCCTTCGGCTTTCGCCAAGCGGCTTGCCAAGTAGCCGGTGAGCAGCACCGAATCGGAATCGGCTTTGCCCTCCTCGCGCCCGGCATCCATCACTTCCTGCCGCAGAACGTCCATCAGCGGCTTTTTGAGAGTGCCGTTGTGCGCTAAGAGAAGCGTGTCGTAGGAACGGTTCAGGTTGCCCGTGCCACCGGGGGCGTGGTAATCGGCGCGGTGCGGGTGCGCGTTCTCGCTCGACACGCCGCCAACGCTCGCCTTTCGCAAATGCGCGACAATCGTCTCCCCGACGCCCGACGCCCCACTACCGCGTGACGCCGTTTCCGACGCAAACACGAAAAACGCCGAATCCGCCGCCGAGCCGGTCTGCCGAATCAAAGACACATCGCCTTTATCGTCAAACCAACCGATGCCCCACGAATCGGTATGCCCCGGTTCCGTGCCGACCGGGACGCATCCGGTTTCGGCTTGCTTTCGGAGCGAGTTCGACCCACCGACAAGGTGAAGCCATGACGGTAGCGGTATTTCAGTGGTGCGAATCAGACCAACAAGGCGACACATAAAAACGGTTCTCTTTCCTTCGCGGTCGGGGTAAGATAGCGATATGCCTTCACTACTACTCGCCGTTTTGTCCGCCGTTTGTTTTACCATAGGCGGCGTGTTTATGAAACACTCCGACGGTCTAACGAAACTGTTCCCGACCCTCGCGGTGTTCGCGCTGTTCATCGTCGGCGCGTGTTTCAATATCTTGCTGATGAAGCGCGAAGATTTAGGCGTCGCCTATGTGTTCGTGCTGGGAATCGAAGCGGTGCTGGCGTTCCTGCTCGGCATTTGGCTTTTCAAGGAGCCGGTGCTACTGCCGCGCGTCCTGGGCGTCGCGCTAATCGTGGTCGGCATTCTGCTACTCAAGTCAGGAAACGCGCCCACACCGGCTACATCGAATACCCAAAACGGCGACGACACATCAAAGCGCGGTCTCACTTGACAGAGCGCGAAGCGTTCACGTAGTATTTTATCAACTCCGCAGGCGGAGCGAAAGAATGGACTTATCCTATGAATCAACAAGAGCAGTTTTTGTTTGACCTGCAAGGCTATCTCGTCGTCGAGGACGCTCTAACGACCGAGCAAGTGGCGGCACTGAATGAGCGAATAGACGAGACCCTCGCTTCCGAACCCGACCCGGAGGTTCGCACCAAACGGTTTAGTCCGGCGACGTGGGGGCAGGATTACTTTCAAACGCTGGACAACCCGCGTGTCACGCCCTACCTGACGCAACTGATTGGCGAAAATTATCGGCTTGATCATGTGTATGTGGACGTGATTCGTGCCGGACTCGGACCGATTGGCGCGACATTGCACGGGGGCGCGACGCCGTTTGACCCGTCGCAGTATTATACGTTCCACAGCGGGCAGATGTACAACGGTCTTATCGTGGTCGCGTTCAACTTAAAGGACGTTCGTCCCGGCGATGGTGGGTTCGGGTGCGTTCCGGGTTCGCACAAGAGCAACTATGTTCTGCCGAAAGAATGGCATGATCTGGAGAATCCCGCCCCCTGTGTCCGCGCCGTGCCGGGCAAAGCGGGAAGCGGGATCTTTTTCACGGAAGCGTTGACGCATGGAACGATGCCGTGGCGCGGCGCGGACGAAAGGCGGACGCTGTTTTTGAAATACTGCCCCCGCCACATGGCGTGGTCGCGCAACTACATCACGAGCGAAAACGAACCGGGGCTAACCGAGGCGCAACGCCAAGTTCTTCGCACGCCCGGAATGTACCCGCGCTAACGGCTGCGG
>JACMIU010000146.1 GCA_014380985.1 Armatimonadota bacterium
ACTGTTCTGTCCGACCCGGTTGGCTAAATCCACGGTTCCGAGTAGAACCGTTCCTGCCGTGTTGCGGTGAGACAGACGAATCACAAGGTCGCCGAGCGACGTGTGCGTCAGCCCGTTGATGGTCACGGTGCGAAGCGAGGTTACGTTCACCGTGTCATTGACAATAATAGTCGAGGTGGTTGTGGCAGGTGTAGTGACGCCGGTGTTGATATTGAACGAGGCATCGGTAATGGTCGCACCGGAACCGTTGTAGGTGTTAATCTGTGCCTGTGCCGTGCCGGTGAGGAGCAAGGCAACAACCGCGGATGGGAGAAACAATCGCATTGGGAAACTATTCTTTCGCTATCGGGGAGATTGCCTACTAGTATATCATGCCTTGCCGATCACATCCCTTTTTTCGCCCTGCTTTTCCTCCCCGTCCGGCGCAAGCAGATGCCGGTACACGCCGGGCCACGAGTTCGGTATCACCGTCGCCCCGACCGTTTTTTCGTAGAATGCTACCGGGCCCGCCGCGCCGATAATCGCGTAGCCATAGCCCGAATCGCGCAGGGCGTGAAGCGCGACGAGAAGCAACGCCCCCCCGATTCCCTTGCCGCGATACAGGGGGTCTACGCCGGTCGGGCCAAAGAAGCCTTTCGCGGTGGCGTCCACCGACGCGAACCCGACGATTTTTTTGTCGTGAATCGCCAGAAACGTCGTAATCGGTTGGCGGGCGAAACCGGCTTGCGCCTCGTCCGCCCACGTTTCGGTGAAATGACGGGCGACAAACCGGCGGGTGCGCGACAGGTCGAACGGGTGCGCACGGCGCAATACGATATTCTCCTGCGCTTCGAGCGCGGCGAGCGTTTCGGCGGGGTACGGCGGCAGGTTGTACAAGGCGACCAACAAATCGGGCATAACGAAACTCCTTTGTGGCATAATGCCATAGGCGTTTATTCGCGGCGCGAAAGGCGGGTTCCTGCGTGAAGCAGGGATTTTGCCCCGGCTTCGTTAAACTACCGTTCGGCGATTTTCAGCGCGGCATCGCAAATATCGGTGGAGCAAAACTTATGAAAGCAATTATTGTCGGTTGTGGGCGCGTCGGTTCGACGCTTGCCCGGATGTTCGCGGAATCTGGCGCGGATGTCACGATTATTGACCTAACGTCCGATGCGTTCCGGCGTCTCGGCAAAAAGTTTCGCGGATCGCGCATCGTCGGCACGGGAACCGATATGTCGGTCTTGGAACGCGCCGGTATCAAGGAAACCAACGTGTTTGTCGCGGTCACGGACGGCGACAATCGCAACCTGATGGCAACGCAAATCGCCAAAACCGTGTTCGATGTGCCGCTGGTGATGACCCGCGTCTACGATCCGGCGCGGGCGGAAGCGTACCGCGAAATGGGAATCCACACGCTCTGCACCACGAGCATCGCGGCGAACCTGATGTTCGACCTTGCGGGCGGAGTGCCGGTCGAGGCGATGATTAGCGAACTGCAGAAAACGCGCACCGGGCAAAAAGAAGCACCGACAACGGTAACGGAGGCGCAGAAGTAAAATGTACTGCATCATTATTGGCGGCGGTAACGTCGGCTATTATCTCACCAAAGACCTTGTGGCAGCAGGTCACGAAGTTCTGCTTCTCGAAAAAAACCGGACGCGGGCGGCGCAACTGATTGAGGAACTCGGCGACAGCGCGATTCAAGGAGACGGGTGCGAGGTGCGAATCATGGAGGAAGTGGGCTTCGGTCGCGCCGACGTGATTGTCGCCGTGACGGGCGAGGACGAGGACAACCTTGTCGTATGCCAGATGGCGAAGCGCAAGTTCGCGTCGGCGCGAACGATTGCCCGCGTCAACTCGCCTATCAACGAGCCGCTTTTCGCCAAACTCGGCATTGATACCACGGTCTCTTCGACGCGCATTATTTTCAACCTGATTGAGCAGGAAATCGAATCCGATCAGGTCGTGCCGCTTGCCGCGCTGTCGAAAGGCAATCTGGAAATCGTGCAGATCGAACTGTCGAAACAATCGCCGATTCCCGGCAAGGCGATTGCCGATATTGCCATGCCTACCGGAGCGCACATTATCGCGGTGATTCGGGAGAATATCGCCCTGCTACCGTCGCCGGAAATGCGCCTTCTTGCTAACGACACGGTGCTTGCACTGGTCGCCGCCGACCGCGAGGGCGAACTGCGCGGCTCATTTGTCGGCTCCTATTAGACGCCGGTAGCGGCAACACGGAGCGTTTGGCGGATTGCCGGACGCTCTACGCTCGCCGTTTCGCCACCGGGAAAAATCACCATCACCGATTCGACAACGGTTTCCGCGCCCAAGCCGAAGTGTGCCACCGGTTCCATCT
The DNA here is from genome assembly GCA_014380985.1 of Armatimonadota bacterium. GTDB lineage: Bacteria > Armatimonadota > Armatimonadia > Armatimonadales > Armatimonadaceae > JACMIU01. Next base: position 2,339 of record JACMIU010000146.1, read on the forward strand.
GGCACAGGTAGCCGGAACCGGCGTCAATCACGCGCCGCTGGATTCGCGTCGGGGTTTGCAGAATCACGACCGCCCCGCGTGCCGGTGCGCCGTGCCGCGTGACCGGGTACACACGCAAATAGCCATTATCGTTTGCAATGGGTTTGTACAGCGATAACGGTTGCGCCCCCTGCTCGCCGTGCGCGATTAGCAATTCCAATCGCCCGTCGTTGTCAATATCGGCGACCGCCGCGCCGGTTCCGAGGTCGGCGGCTTCCTCCGCGTCGCCAATCGAAACCCGCTCCCATGCACCGTTGCGGTAGGCGAAAAGCCGGTTGCGTTCGCCAATCGCGTTGAAGAACAGTTCTTCGGTGCCGTCGTTGTCGAAGTCGGCGGCGATCACCGTGCGAACCGTGGAGGGTCGCGCCATTTCGGGCGGCGCGGCGTCCATGAAACCGAGCAGGGTCTGCAGAAACAAGCGGTGTTCGCCCTGCCAGTTGCCGATGCATAGGTCAAACTTGCCGTTGCCGTCGGCGTCCAAGACGGCGACGCCGCGCCCATTTTCGTCCGGGTCGGCGACGCCCATTTCCTCGGCGCGGTCGGTGTACGTGCCGTCGCCGTTGTTGACAAACAGAAAGTTCGCGCCGTTTTCGTTCGCGGCGAAGATGTCCATGACGCCGGGCGGCGACACGATCGGGCAGGAAACAAGGGCGCGTCCGCCGGTGACGCGGGCAATCGCGGCGTCGCTCGCGGCGTCGTGTAATTCGTCCAAACCGTTGGTTTCGTAGAGGCGGAAGGGCCCGCCGTAATTCGCAACGACGAAGCCGTACTTGCCCGTGCCGAACCTATCCGTCGCGCACACCGAGCGACCGGCGACTAAATTGATATTGTGATGGTTCGCCGGGTTCGTGAACAAATCGTGCCACGCCCCGTCCCGAAAGGCGAACAGGTTGTCGCCGAACCGCTTCGCGCCCAAAAACGTGTCGGTGTTGAGAACGTAAATCTCCTCGCGCCCGTCGCCGTCTATGTCGCCCGCCGCAACGCCGATGGCTTGCCGCCCGCCCGCCGCCAAAACGGGGTCGTATTTGTCCACGATGCGGCTACCGTCCCATTCGAGAACGCGGTTCGGGAAGCCGAAACCCGCCACGAAAAACGCGAACGATCCCGTGCCAAGCACATCGGCGACGGCGACGCCGTAGCCGAGCATGGGCGGGTTGTAAACAAATAGTTCGCTGATGTTCGTGAACATGGTACTGCGGTCAGTGTACCTGTTTTCGGTCGGCGATTCGTAGTCGGGCGATGCGGACGTTAAAACGTTCCGGTAGAAGCATTCCGCTGTACACCGGAACTCTTTAGAGTCCGAAACACGGTTCCTACTTTTTGCGCCATCGAGGTAGCACAAACCGCGCCGCGACCGCCACAATCAGAATCCCCTGCACCACGGCGACAATCTGTTTCGGAACGCCCGCGTCGAAGTCCATCTGCTCCGCGCCCGCGCCGAGGGCACCGAACAAAAGCGCGGACGGCAGAACGCCGAACGGCGATCCCCCGGCAAGAAGCGCGACCGCCAAACCGTCGAAGCCATAGCCCGCGCCGTAGAAATCTGCGGGGAATGATTTGAACGGCACGACGCCTAAAACCAAGACAGCACCCCCCAGCCCGCACAACGCACCCGACGCGAGCATGGCGCGAATCCGCACAGTGGAGACCGGGATTCCTGCCGCTTCCGCCGCGCCTGAGCCAGCCCCGACCATGCGTGTCTCGTAGCCCCACACCGAGCGGGCGAGTAACACGGCAACGAGAACGACGGCAAGCACCGCGATAATCAAGCCCGCGTGTACGTCGTACTGGGAGGATAGGCGCGGCAGGGTAGCGAGGACTTCGGGGGTTCGCTGATTGCCGCCGGAGGTCGGGTCTTTGAGGGGATTGGCGACTAAGTAGCGCGTGACGTTCTGCGCGACATAGTTGAGAAGAATCGCGGTGATGACTTCGTGCGCTCCGCGTTTCTCCTTCAAATACGCGGGCAGAAACGCCCACACCGCGCCCCCCACGGCGGACGCCGTTAGCGCGAGAATTAGCACTAATGGCGCGGGAACGCCCTTCGCGGCGAACCCGACGGTTGCCGCCGCGAGTCCGCCCACGGCTAACTGTCCTTCCGCGCCTATGTTGAACAGCCCCGCCGCCAGCGCGACCGACACGCCGATTCCGGTCAGCAGGAGCGGCATCGTGCGACTAAGCGTGTTCGCCCACGCTTGCGGCGAACCGACCGCGCCCGCAAGCAGTGCGCTGTACGCCTTTATCGGCGCGGTAGCATCGCGCTGTGCCACGGCGATAACGATGCCGCCTAAGAGCAGGGCGACAAGCAAAGCGATTGCGGCGCGGGAAATCCCGGCGAGCAGATTTCGGAAGTTCACCTGATGTCCGCTCCCGTCATCAGTGCGCCGACGCGCTCCTCGGTGGCGTCCGCCTTGTCCAGCACGGCGACGATTTTACCCGCGAGCATTACGGCTACCCGGTCGGACAGCGCGAGGACTTCGGCTAAATCGAGCGACTGCACCAGCACCGCCGCACCCCGGTCGCGCTCTTTTTTTAGCGCGTCGTGGACAAACGCGGTTGCCCCGAAATCAAGTCCACGGGTCGGTTGCGACGCGAGAAGCAGGGCGGGCGAACGCGACAGTTCCCGCGCCAGCACCAACTTTTGCTGATTGCCGCCCGAAAGACTCCGCGCCGCATTCCCGGCGACCACGCCGCGCACATCGAACGCCGCCGCCTTTTCCACGAGAAACGCCTTTAGCGCACCGGTTTTCAAGAAGCCGCCTGATGCAAACGCCGGTTCCCGGTGTCGCCCCAGCACGGCGTTTTCTTCCAGCGACTGCGTCAGCACCATCGCCCGGTGATGCCGGTCTTCCGGCACATAGCCGATGCCCGCCATGCGCCGTTGTGCGACCGAAAGCGCATCCAGCGACTTACCGTTTAGGGTAATCGTGCCGCGTTCGGCACGGCGCAATCCGGCAATCGCTTCGATAAGATCGTTCTGCCCGGAGCCGTCCACGCCCGCCAGCCCGACGATTTCGCCGGGACGCACGGTTAAGGTCGCGGCGTCCACGAGCGTTTCGCCCCGTGCGCCGCGCACGGTCAGCGCGGTTACTTGGAGACCGGTTTCGCCGGGGGCGTCAGCGGCGCGGGATACCACGGATGATGTATCCGCCACGGGTGACGCCGCGCCGTCCCCCACCATCGCCCGCGCCAGTTCCGCCGCGCTGGTTTCCCGCACCGACGTAGTGAGAATCCGTTCGCCGCGCCGTAGCACCGTCACAAACTGCGCGTGTTCCATCACATCGGAAAGTTTGTGCGTGATGAATACCACCGTGGTTCCCGCGCCGGACAGACGATGAACCGCCGCCCACAGGTCGTGTGCCTCCGAGGGCGCGAGCGTCGCGGTCGGTTCGTCCAGTACCAGAACGCGAGCCTTACGGTACAACGCTTTCAAGATTTCGGTGCGCTGTTGTGCGGCGACCGACAGCGTTTCGACGCGAGCCGTCGGGTCAATCGGCAACCCGCTTTCGGCAGCGAGTGCGCCGACGAGCCTTTCGGCTTCGCTCCCGTTCAGCACCGCCTCCCCGACTTCCGCGCCCAGAACCACGTTCTCCGCCACGGTAAACGGCGGAATCAGTTCAAAGTGCTGATGCACCATACCACTACCGGCACGGATGGCGTCCTGCGGCGAAGAGAAGCGCACCGGCTTATCGTCAAGCCGTATCTCGCCCGTGTCGGGGCGCAGTCCGCCGAAAAGCACCTTCATCAGGGTGGATTTGCCCGCACCGTTTTCGCCAACAATCGCGTGGCGCGAACCCGGCGCGAGTGCGACCGAAACGTCATTGAGGGCGACAAGAGTGCCGAACGTTTTGCCGATGCCGCGCAAGGTCACGGCGGGCGTGGGGGTGTCGGAAGTCGGTGGTGTCATGCGCGGAACCGAAACAGAAACGGGCGAATCGGCACCGATTCGCCCGTGTTTCGTTATGGGTGATTATAACCGCGTCCGGGGCGCGTGTCAAACCGTGCGGGGCTATTTCGTGGCGCGTCGGCGCAGGAAACCAAGCATGGGAACACCGACAAGCGCGAGAAGTGCGGCAGTGCTTCCTTCCGGCACAGCGACAAACGAAAGATCGTCTACCGCGAGGTCGTTTCCGTTTTCGGCAAGGTTGTTGTCCACGAGTCGCAATTCGACCGAGGTGTTTGTGCCGGAGTTCCACGTGCCGGTGAAGAACTCAAACGTGCCGGGGGTTGCCGTGGAGGGCGTTATGATTCCGAGCGACGTGGTTCCCGCGAAGTATTCGATGACCGGTGCGCTTTGGGTAAATGCCGAGGTTGCGAAGCCGGAGAAGACATACGTAGTATTTTGCGTGACGGCGACGGTTTGGCTCCAGAACGCTTGTCCGGCGACCGCGGAGCCATTGGCAATCAGCATATTGCTGATGCCGGGGGTGTTGTCGCCGAACGCGGGAAAGTTGATATTCCATGTGTTGGAGAGGAGGACAACACCGTATTCAGCGGTAGGCGTGGTGCTGATATTTGTTAAAACGAACTCATAGTCGGAGGTAAATCCGGTGTTGCCCCCGGAAAAGTCGGCGTTGGTGATCAAGTTTTGCGCGTGAGCGGTTGCCCCGACGGTTGCCAAAAGGCAAGCGGTGAGAGTGAAAGAATGGAAGATAGACTTCATAGATATGTGTTCCTTTGCATGACTTACGCAGAGCCAGTCGTCTGCCGTAACCATTGTTCCCGCTTCCTTTCTGGATAAAACTTCCTTATGAATACGGGTTTGTGACGAATCGTGCCGCTTTAGGCTATACTAAAGCCATGAAACCTTTAACCCTGCTCCGGTCGCCCGGCATCGAGTCCGAGACTATAAACTTGTCGCGGCGTGTGAACGCCATTCCGGCGTCGCTCGATTTAGACGCCGAGATTCGCCGCCTGAAACGAGAGAAAAACGCCGTGATTTTGGCGCATTATTACCAAGAGGGCGAAATACAGGATTTAGCCGATCATGTCGGCGATTCGCTCGCCCTCGCGCAAGCGGCAGCAAAAACCGATGCCGACGTGATTGTTTTTTGCGGCGTTCACTTCATGGCGGAAACCGCGAAGATTCTGAACCCGACCAAAACCGTGCTTCTGCCCGACCTTGACGCCGGTTGCTCGCTCGCCGATCGTTGCCCGATTGACGTGTATTCCGAGTGGCTCAAGCAGTATCCCGGTCATACTGTGATTAACTATATCAACTCGTCGGCGGCGGTGAAAGCCGTATCGGATATTATCGTCACGTCGTCGAACGCGGTTTCGATTGTGGAGCAACTGCCGAAAGAAACGCCGATTGTTTTCGGGCCCGACCGGCATTTAGGGCGGTGGGTCGAAAAACAGACCGGGCGCGAAATGGTGCTGTGGCCCGGCTTTTGTATCGTACATGAGCAGTTCAACGCCCGCAAACTCGCTAGACTGACCGATGCCTACCCGGACGCGCAGGTAATCGCGCATCCCGAATGCGAGGAATCGGTCTTAGACCGCGCCGACTTTATCGGCTCCACGCTCGCGCTTCTGAAATACGTGACCGACCATACCGAACACAAGCAGTTTATCGTCGCTACCGAACACGGCATTTTTCATCAGATGGAGAAAGCCCGACCCGACGCGCAGTTTATCTGCTCCCCGCCGAACAGCGGTTGCGACTGCGCTTCATGTCCGTATATGCGCCTCAACACGCTCGAAAAACTGTACCTGTGCCTCCACGACGGCTACCCGGAGAT
>JACMIU010000147.1 GCA_014380985.1 Armatimonadota bacterium
ACCTGATGCAGAAGGAGTTAGACTTCCTCGGCGGGGCGATCCGAAACCCGGCGCGTCCGTTCGTGGCGATCCTCGGCGGCGCGAAGGTCAAGGACAAGATCCCGGTCATCGAATCGCTACTCCCGCAGGTGGACACGCTGATCGTCGGCGGCGGCATGGCGTACACGTTCTACAAGGCGGCGGGCAAGGAAATCGGCAAGTCGCTTCTTGACCGCGATTCGCTGGAGTTCGTGCAAACCCTGCTCTGTGACGACAAGATTGTTCTGCCGGTAGACTGCGTGGTCGCGCCCGATTTTAACAACGACGCTCCGGCAACCACGGTGGGCGTGAATGGTATTCCGGCGGATCAAGAAGGTTTGGACATCGGACCGGCGACCGTGGCGCAGTTCGCGGAAATCATCAAGAACGCGAAAACGGTGATTTGGAACGGTCCGATGGGCGTATTCGAGATGCCGAACTTCGCGCATGGCACGATGGGTGTGGCGCAAGCGATGGCGGACGCGACCGCGCTCGGCGCGATCACGATTATCGGGGGCGGCGATTCGGCGGCGGCGGCGGAGCAACTCGGCTTCGCGGAGCAGATCACGCACATTTCGACCGGCGGCGGCGCGAGCCTTGAGTTTCTGGAAGGCAAACCGCTTCCGGGCGTGATGGCACTTGACAGCAGGTAGGTAGGTGTGAGGGGTGGGAATGTTTCCCGCCCCTTATCGGCAAGCAGTTCGTCATACGATTATACCGCCATGTAGGCATTATTTCGGCTCGCCAAGCGCGTCAAGCGGGCGACGGAACGCGGCGTATATCGCGGCAAGTGCCAGCACAAAAACGCCCGCACCCAAATACGTCGTGCCTAAACCCAATCTATCCGACAGCGGTTTGGACACAAACGGCGACAAAAACTGCCCCGCAAACATCGCCGTGGTTAGCCCGCCGACAATGCGCCCCCGAAGCGCGGGCGGCGTGACCCCGGTCAGCCATACCGCCGTGACCGGCAAAAGCAAGCCGAAGCCGAGACCCGCCACGATAAGAGACGCCAACATCTGCACATACGTCTGCGACACGCCGATGCCGATGTATCCTAAACCCATCAACAACGCGAAGACGGACAGGATAGTGGCGAACGAGAACCGCGCACGCAGTTTGCCAAAACCGAGCGACGTTCCCGCCCCGGCAAGCGTTCCGATGGCAAGCGCGATTCCCGCTTGCGACGGTGACGCGCCCGTCAGTTTTTCCAAGTAGAACGGCAGTTGCACCGGAATCATGTAGAACACAATCTGCATCAGGAGCATATTGCCGTACAGCAAAGCAATGAGCGGCACCGGGAGTGCGGTGACCGGGGGAACGATTTCGCCCGCGACCGGCACGGCTTTTTTCGGCGGTTCAAACGCGAATAGAACGGCAAGCGGCAGTACCAATAGCGCGAACCCGTACACCAAAAACGGATACTGCCACCCGGCTTGCGCGAGCGCGCCGCCTCCGGCTAAGAACAACACGCCGCCCCCGCTCATAAACGCCGCCTGTAAGCCTAAGAAAGCCGTGCGGCGCGTTCCGGCGTAGTAATCGGCGATAAGCGCGGTCGCGGCGGTCATGATGGCGGCGACGGCGATTCCCAGAACCGCTCGCCCTATCAGCATCACCGGAAGCGACGGCGCGAAAAAGCCCGACACCCCGGCAACGGCGTACAGCACGATTCCCACGATCAGTTGCCGCTTGCGCCCGTACCGGTCGGCGACCGCGCCGAACACCGGCGCAAACAGGGCGATAAATAGGGCAGGGAACGTGAGGGCGAGACGCGTCAAAAACGCAATGTCCCCGCCGGTTCCCGCGAAATGGCGGGCGATAGACGGAAGTGCGGGCGCGATGGTCGCGCCCGCCATCACGGTTAAACTGCTGGCGAGCAGCAAAACAAGGCGTGTTCCCAGTCGCTCGGCGCGACCATCGGTTTCGGTAGTGTCCATAGTCCTAATGTTC
>JACMIU010000148.1 GCA_014380985.1 Armatimonadota bacterium
TAAAGGACGTTCATCTCGGCGTCGGCGGGTTCGGGTGCGTTCCGAGTTCGCACAAGTGCAACTTCGTTCTGCCGAAAGAATGGCATGATTTGGAGAATCCCGCCCCCTGCGTCCGCGCCGTGCCGGGGAAAGCGGGAAGCGCGATATTCTTTACCGAAGCGTTGACGCATGGAACAATGCCGTGGCGCGGCGCGGACGAAAGGCGGACGCTGTTTTTGAAATACTGTCCCCGCCACATGGCGTGGTCGCGTAGCTACATCACGGGCGAAAACGAGCCGGGGCTAACCGAGGCGCAACGCCAAGTTCTTCGCACGCCCGGAATGTACCCGCGCTAACGGCGGCGGGTTGGCGTAGGACTTTGCGCAGTGCAAAATGGGTCTTTAGCATCAGAATAACGAGCGATAGGGCGGGTAACATAGAATCAAGCAACGCAGAACCCGTGCGGCGGTCGGACAAGACGCCCACGCAAGCGTTGCATTGAAAGGCACACTATGAACCGTTTCATCCGAATTGCGCCGTTTGTTCTCGGCGTATTACTGCTTGTTGGAACCTTTGGCGCGAACGCCGCGCCGCAGACGCCCGCGAAAAAAGGCGTGAAAGCCCCGGTGAAGTCCGCCGCCTACACCGGCTCGCCCGTGAGCGACGCCGTTGCTGCAACGAACAAAGCCGAACTTGTTGCCCGTGTCAAGGAAATCAACACCAACGATTTCTGGCCCTCGCGGGTCGTGAACGAACTGATGACGTTCAAACTGTCCGAGGAGGCATGGAAGGTCATGCTGTCCGACAAGGGCGTCAAAGCGGCGTTCGGGGCGGCACGCGACATCAATGATTACGCCGTTCGCATAGGTTTGGGCGACCTCGAAAAAATGGAATCGGCGAACAACAACGCCCGCGAAGCCAATCAGGGCGACGTGACCGAGCAGATAGCCGTGCTGAAGCCGCTGGTTGCAATTCGCTTGGAAGCGACGCAACCGGCAGTCTCGCCTACCGCGGCGTCGCTGATCACGCGCACGTTCTCCACAATTCCCGAACACATGGATCGCGGCGTTTGGAAACCGGCGGGCGGAAAAGCCGACATCACGATTATTCTGTCGCCGGTCGCCACCGACACCACGGTAACGATGAACGCTACCAAAACGGTGTTTGTCGTTACGTCGCCGTCGAAAGCCGAACTCGCCGGTTGGAGCGTGAAAATCGAAAAGGGGTTGGATCGCGGCAAGTAGCCCGGTCTGCCGGAACGCCGCCCGCGAAAACGCGGGCGGTGGGTTACAAGGTGCGGGATGCCGCCAACGATTTTCTTACGACTTCTTCAGATAATCCATAATCCGGGGCAACTCGTCGCGGGTGAGCACCAAATCGTGGTTGTACGCACGGCGCAACGCTTCGGGGTCGTGATCGGACAAGTGACCGGTATGCCAAAGCATCCACCAAGACCACGTTACTTTTTTCGCGAAGCATTCCACCGGATCCGGCACGGTTCCGCACTCGTGGTAAATCGTTGGCACGGTCGTGCCGTGGATCGCCCTCACCTTGTTGAACAAAGATTCCTGTATCCCCTTGCCATATGTGTCGCCTCCCGCAAGGTCGTAATACGCCTTGCCGGGATTCCATTCGGGTTTGGGGTTACCGGTGTGGCAAAGCACCCAAATCAGATTATTAAGTTTGCGTTCGCGCACGAAGTAGTCGAACATCGTGCGCCAAAGCCGCACGAAAGGTTCGCCGCCGCCCTTGCCATACCAAAACCAGTTGCCGTCGCATTCGTGCATGGGACGCCACAAAACCGGCACTTTGGCGTCGCGTAGCACGGTCAAATGGTCGGCTATCCGTTTCAAATCCGCCCACATCGCCGTATGCTCGGCGGTTTCCTTCTGGAAGCAACGCTCAATGTCAATCTCCATCTTGCTTTGCTCGTAGCCCTCGCCTTTGCCCGGTGCACCCCAGTGCCACATGATTGTAGGAATGCCGCCCGCCTTCCACCATTCGGTAGCCAGCTCGTTTTCACGA
>JACMIU010000149.1 GCA_014380985.1 Armatimonadota bacterium
AGGGATAATGTGCCGCCATCCGGCGAATGGATGGTGACGCGGCGCGACACGCGAAGGCGCAAAGCGGCGGCGGGAACGGTTTCCGACTCGCGTTCCAAGTTGAACTGTTCGCCGTATTCCTAGTTTGGCTCGAGGTTGTATGTTCGCACCTTCACGGCATCGGCGGGGAGCATCCCAGCGAAGAGGGGACGTTGTTCGTCGGTTAAATCGCCCGCGCCGATTCCCGTGTCGGAACCGGCTTTCGCCCATTGCTCCGGCGTCCATTGCGCCATCAGAAGCAATAGCCGGTCGTCGCCGCGCAACTCCGCGAACGGGTCGGGTTTGCCGGGGCGCGTGTTCAGCACGATCATGGTGCGCGGCACGAGCGCGGTTATCGCGCCCACGGTCAAAACGCGCCGGTTGATCGTTTCCGCGAACTGCGCCGGGGTTCTGCCGCGAAGCGTTTTGCGCCAATACGCAGGCGGATGCGGCTCGCCGTCCCCGGTCGGCTCGCCGACAAGCAGAAGGACACCCGTGCTTTTCGCGTCGTACCGGAGCGCGGACAACACGGTTTCGCCGGTGGCGACGGTTGCCGCTTTCGGCGGCGGGGTTTGCGCGGAACAAACCATCGGCACGGCGATCATGGCGGCGAGCAGAACTATCGAAGCGATTTTGGTCATGGTTTCTTCGGCACTCCGGCACTCTTGATGGGGGCGGCGGGCGCGGCATCATCGGGCAGTTGCTTCAGGAAATCCGCGATTTGCTCCGGCGATTGGTAGCGCAGATCCACCACGAATCCGCGCCACTGCGAGGCGGCTGAGCGGGTGTCTTTGTACCACTTGTCCCAATAATACCCGCCGGATGAATACCACGGGATTCCCCGGCTCGACAGAAGTGGCTCGGTGGATGCTTTGAACGCGGCGGTTCGCACGGGGGCTTCCTCGTAGGCGTTTTCCGGCACATTCGGAACTTTTTTCGGGTCACTCCACCGGGCGTAAAACGGATACTGCGAATAGCCCCCGGCGTTGCGATTGTCCAGATAAATTGGTGTGCCGGTCGGGGTGGGGCGCAACGCTTCCCAGAGACCTGCCATAAATGCCTTATTTTGCCCCAAGCGGAAATCGGCGACCGGAGCCATCACGCCATACGAATCGGAGAAGAACGGCAAACGCGGGGTGTTTCCCAGCCGGAACCCGTACCCGGCGACATCCACCGGGTCAATGTTCATGGCGCGAACACAGCCGAGCCGGGTCGCGTTCGTGTATCCCATCGCCGTTTCGCCCTCGTAACTAAACGAGTACCGCGCCCCGGTGTAGCCGGGAGGGGCGGTAGACTCCAGCACCACACCTGATAAGCCGGGAATGCCGAGAAATGGCGCGATTCGCCGCGCCGCGAGCGCGGCATCGGGAACTATCCATCCCGCCGTTTGCGCTTTTTGTTCGCGCATCGCCGCGTTCCGGTAGTCGCGGGGCGCAGCATCGGTCTCATCCGCCGTTGTCGGTCGCTTCTCCTGCACCGCCCAAACCTGTGCGCCGGTTTCGCCCAAAATGTTGATGTCCTCCTCCGCGTTCGCGCCCTCCCCCTCCGGCATCTTCAGTGTCCACGGTAGTACCGCGCCGACCGCGAGCGGCACGGTTCTCCCGTTCGTCACGGCGGACGACAAGCGTGTGCGGACTTCCTCGTTGTCGCCTTCGACACGAAGCCAGATTTCGTTGAAACCTTTGGCACGGGCGGACTGCATCAGCGCGAGCGTTCCGGCATCGTCTGCGGGAAGGGGCGCGACGAGAACGCGCCGCTTCAGGTTCTTGGGAAAGCCGGACGGTTCGGGATGGTCGCGCTTTTCTCGGTCAACATATTTTGGGCGTCTCGCTTTTGGCAAGGCGATTTTGTCGAGCATTCCCCAGCCCATCTCGCCGTAAAACTGCGCCTTAAACACGCGCTTGCCGGGTAGTACCCAGTCGCAGTGAAAATCGGTTTTGACCTCGATTTGATCGGTACGAACCTTTGCACTGGAGCCGTACTCGTTCAGCCCCTTTACCTGTTCGTCCATTTTTTCGCGCAACTCCGGGGACAGTTTGGCGGGCGATATTTTCAGCCCTTCGCTGTAGCCACCTTTTTCGCGCAAAACGTCATCACTCGCTTTCAACAAATCGGGTGAGAGGGCGTACTTGTCGCCGGGCATAAAGCCCAGAACATCTAACGGTTCGTTCTCGGCGCAAGCATCGGTTGCGTCCTGCAATATTTTCCGCCGCTTCTCGTAGGCGTCTTTCGCCCATTCGTCAAGACGGGCAAGTCGCGTTCCCAAGCCTTCGCGGTCATCGGTCAAAAGGTAAAGTCCGGGGTCGGCGGCGTTCGCGCCGCGCAGATGCCGGAACGTTGACGTTGTAGACCGGCAAATCAGTTTCAGCAGATCGCCCGCCTTCACCGATTGTCCCCCCGACACGGTTTTCATCAGTGCGGGAAGCGACAAAAGGCGTCGGTCGGCGCGAAGTTCGATACCCGTGGCTTTCGACGCGGCGGCAAGCAGCTCGCCCACGGTTTTCTGCGTCCCGTCCAGCATCACGGGTGCGGCGAGCGCGGGCGCGTCCAGCGACAAATCGCCGGGTTTTAGCGTGTTCGGCACGTAGCGCATCAGCGTGATACCGTAGGCTTTCGCCTCTCCTTCTTCGGTGAACCGTCGGTATCCGCCCGGCTGATTAAAGTATTGTTTGAGCGTAGAACCGTCGGCTTCGGGTTCCGCGGGCGACTCGTAACCAACCGTTCCGCCGCCATATTTTCGCTTTCTGGCGGCGTCCTCGAACGTGAACGACACGCGCCGCGAAAACCGGAAGCGCACTTCGTTCGCGTTAAACGTTTCTTTTTTGAGCTCGGTGGTTTCCCGGTAGCGTTGCCCTTCCTTGCGCGGGGCGGTGCGGTTCGTGGTTACGGTCGCGCCATCCTCGCCCCAAAGCCCGGCGTAGATCTCGCGCTGTTCGGGCGTCATATCGCCCAGCCCGATGCCGTTTTCGCTCGTGGCTTGCACCCACTGGGCGCGGGACAGTTTGCTCAGCATCATCAAAAAGCGTTCGTCGAACGCCATGTCGGAGTACGGGTCGGCGGGCGGCGGGTTTTTCGCCAGCACCGCCATCGTCAGCGGCACAATCGCCGACAGATTGCCGCTGATAGCGACGCGCCGCTTGATAGCCTCGGCATACTGCGCGGGGGTGCGCTTCGGCGGCTCGGTTGCTTCCGGGGCGTCGGTGACTGTCACGCCGTCGCCGCTCCTTGTGACGATGCGGCGTGTCGTGTTCGTCGGTATACCGCGTTCATTTCCTCCGGGGATGAGTAGCAACACGCCCTGCGTCGCCGGGTCATGGCGCAGAAAATCGAGCGACGGGGCAGGGCGCGGCGCGGGCTTCGCCGGTTTCGCGGGCGGCGCGGGCGTTTGCGCGTACACCGTGCCAAGAGGCGCGGCGATTAGCACGGTGATAGCGACAAGAGCGATACGATTCATGGCGAGGAGTCTCCTATACGAACGTGACATTTTGCTTGGGCGCAAACGGTGATAAGCAGAGCAACCACCGTTATTATAACAGTTTTCTTCCTTTTTTCTTCACAGCAGAGTTTGGCTTGGTAGATGCGTCCGGCACGGCATTATCGGGCAGTTGTTTCAAGAAACCCGCGATTTGCTCCGGCGATTGGTAACTTAAATCCACCACGAACCCGCGCCAATTCGACGCGGCGGCGTGGGTTTTCTTGTACCAACCGTCCCAAAAATAGCCGGGCGAAAGACCCCCCGGCGTTTCCCGGCTGGCGAGAAGCGGCTCGGCGGACGCTTGAAACGCGGCGGTTCGCATCGCGCTTTCTTCGTAAGTGTTTTCCGGCAGGGTGGGGACGCGCTTCGGGTCGCTCCACCGGGCGTAAAACGGATGCCGCGTTTCGCCATCGGCGATGCGTTCGTCCAAATAAACCGGTATCGTGGTCGAAGTTAGGCGCAATTCCGTCCAAAGATTCGCCATAAACGCCTTGTTTTGCGCCAGTCGGAAGTTTGCCATCGGGGCGATCACGCTGTACGTGTCGCTCAAGAACGGCAAACGCGGGGTCACGCCGAGCGCGTTGCCTTGCCCCGCGACATCCACCGGGTCAATACCGGTGGCGCGGACACAGGCGAGCCGAAGCGCGGGCGTGTAGCCCATTATCGCCTCCGTGCCGAGGTTCACCACTTGCTGCGCCCCGTCGTAGCCGGGCGGCACGGTGGACGTAAGCACCGCGCCGCGCAAACCCGGAAGGGCGAGGAACGGTCGCAAACGCCGCGCCGCAAGCGCGGCGTCGGGCGTTACCCAGTCCACGCTCTGCGCTTCGCGTTTGCGCTGATACATCATCCCGAACTCGCGGGTTACCGGGTCTTTCTTCAACTCGCTCAAATCGTCGCGGCGACCCGCCCACGCTTTCGCGCCGGTTTCGCCGAAAATGTTGACATCCTCTACCATTTTCGCGTTGCCGCTATTGGGCTTTTTCAGCACCCACGGCAACACCGTGCCCACGGGCAGAGCCAGCGTTTTGCCGGTCGCTATCGCGGACTGGAGACGGGCGCGGGCTTCTTCGCCGTCGCTCTCGACACGAAGCCAGATTTCGCCGAAACCTTTGGCGCGGGCAGACTGCATCAAGGCGAGCGTTTCGGCATCGTCCGGCGGAAGGGGCGCGATAAGAACGCGCCGTTTTAGGTTTTTGGGAAAGCCAGTCGGTTCGGGATGGTCGCGCTTTTGTTCCCCGTCG
>JACMIU010000014.1 GCA_014380985.1 Armatimonadota bacterium
GCCTTCCACGACTCCCCGCCGAGCGCGAACTTGGGTGCGCCCATCGCCAGCATATACAGGTACGGGTCTTCGTAGCCCTGCCACCGTCCCTCTAAAAAGCCGGTATCGGGGTTCCAGCCCATCGAAAGCGTTAGGGGCTTCAAGGATTGCGGTTGCGATTTCGCCACGCCGTCGCGCATCCATTGCCAGTCGGTGCGGGCGTACAGTTCATCCGCGAGGATTTTTGCTTCGCCACCGAAATACTGCCCCGCCGTGACCGCGCCGAGGAGAAACAAGCCCGAATCAATCGAGGAAAGTTCCGATTTCCATTCCCGCGCCCCGGTTTTCCAGTTGACAAAATGGTAGTAAAAGCCGTGTTCGTGCGGCTGTTTGTCCCTAAACCAGCGAAGCGTGGTAATCGCCCGCGCTTCGGCATCTTTTTTCGGAATCCATCCCCGTTCCACGCCAATCGGCAAAGCGGCGAGGGCATATCCGGTAGAAGCGACCGACGCTATCTCATACGTATCCTTGCCCTTGTCGAGCCGATTAACCGCCCGGTCTTTCGTCAGCCCGGTCGTGGGGTCGGTTTCGTTCCAGAAAAACGCGAACGCGCCTTTCGCCAGCGTGTCGCGTAGCGCGGCAGGAGAAACATTCGCATCCGGCTTCGCCACGGATATAACCACCGGCTTTGTTTTCGCCGACGTGTCAACGGCGAAAGCAGGGGCGACAACATTTCCAAACGCCGCGCCAACAACGACCGCGGCAAATAATCCAGTTTTCATAAGTCTTGTTTCAAGGCGATAACCCGCTACCGCGAAGCGGGCGGCATGGTCGCTTCGCGGCAACGCGGAGGCCGATTAGTCGTTCGGGTAGTTTCGCAAGTTGTTACGCAAATTGAGCGTCCAAGTAATATCGCCATCTTGAGCAATCTTTTCGCTGAAACGCCACTGGTTCAAACCGTTGCTTTCATCAAATGTTTGCTTCAAGAATTGAAACTTGACGTGTCCATCCATGAAGATGGCGTTACCCCGGTTCTTGCCGTGTCCGCTGTCGAAGGTAGAGCGACCGGGATACCAACGTGTGTCGCCAACGGGAGCCGGTTCGATATAGTCAAGGTACGGACCGGTATCGGAAAAAGCGTAACTTGTTTCTAAAATAATCAGCGCGTTAGCGGGAGCATCAATTCCGGCGAGCGGTTGCGGAAATGCCGCGCCGTTACCAAACTTACCGCTAAGAAACTCGTCCGGGAGCCACATCGCGTAGCCGTTGGCATAAATACCAACGGTGTTGGTAGGGTCGGCGGCAAGCGCGTCACGCCCAATGGCATCCGGCTTCTCGGCGGATGGGTTGGACGGACAGCGGAAAACGTCGTAACTTTTAATATAAGTGAACAACATATTCTTCCATGAACGGGTTTTACGGTTTTCGCAATCGCCGACATTGGTGGTTGAGTTGCACCCATCGCCGTAGCGTTTCGGCAGGGTTTCGTCGTAATCCTGCGCGTATTGCATCAGCGCGAGACCGATTTGCTTTTGGTTCGAGAGGCACGCGGTTTGCCGCGCTTTCTCTCTCGCCCGCGCAAAGACGGGGAAAAGAATCGCGGCGAGGATGGCGATAATCGCTATCACCACGAGCAGTTCGATGAGCGTAAACGCCGCTTGGCGTCCCGATCGGTTGATAGAGTAGGTTACTTTCATAGTTGGCTTCCTTCAGATATAGATTTTTCTACGGGGTTAATCGCGCCGGAGGGCGCACGAATCGCGCACGAGCAGTTCGGGCGCGAAAATCAGTTGGGTTTCGGTAGGCGTATCGCCTCGCACGCGGGCAATCAGCAGTTCGGCGGCGCGTCCGGCAATCGTGTCAATCGGTTGGCGCACCGAGGTCAGGCGCGGAACGCAACCCTGTTCGCCGACCGCTTTTGTGCCATCGAAACCGATAACCGAAACGTCGCCGGGAACGTGGAAGCCGCACTCGCGCCGGAGCGTTTCCATCGCGGCGACCGCTACGTCGTCGCTCCATGCGAATAGCGCGGTCGGTCGGTCGGCGGGCGATACGGTATTCATCAAGTGCGCCAATTCCCCCGCGCCCGTGCCGCCGTAATTCATTCGCACCGTGCCGTAAGCGTTCGGCGACACGCCCGCTTCGGTCAGCGCGGCGGAGAAGCCGAGTTGCCTATCTTGCGCGGCAACCGAGCCATCGGGTCCGCCGATAAACAGGATGCGCCGATGTCCGAGTGTGAGCAGATGCTTCGCCGCAAGACGCCCGCCTAAAATGTTGTCGGTATCCACAAACCACGCGCCCGGTGCGCTACACGTTCGCGCAAACAGCAAGACGAACGGATGCGTGGCTTTGGCGAGCGATGCCGCCAGCGGATCGTCGCGGTCGCGCAGTAGCAAGCAGCCGTCCGAACGTCCGTCGGTTAGGGCGCGAGTCTCCGCATCGCCGTCCGGGACTTGCTTGGTGTGTAGCATCAGGTCGAACGAAAGCCGGTTTACCGCCTCTACGACGCCGTGAAGCAGTTCGTTCATGAAGCCGGAACCGCCGCGAAACACGTTCGGCGACTGCATGACGAGCGTCAGCGTGTCGGTCGAGCAACGGGTCAGCGCACGGGCAAGCGCGTTCGGGTGGTAGCCGAGTTCGGTGGCGGCGGCACGAACCCGCGCCCGTGTCCCTTCGCTGATTTTTACCAGCGCGGTTTCGCGGTCGTTCAGCACATAAGACACCGTGACTTTGGAAACCCCGGTATGCTGTGCAATATCGGCAAGTGTTACCCTACCGTGTTGACGGTCTCGCCGCATTATTTCGGCGGTCCTACCTGAAGGGTCGGTGGCACGGTCGCGGTGGGTTTCGGTGCTTTGCCCGCGCCCGTGGCGGGGTCGGTAGCCGCATCCGGTTTCGGCGCGGAGTCGGTACAACCGGCTGTTATCAGTAAGCCGATTAACGCGAAACAGGCACATAGCCGGGAAAAAAGAACAATCTTTCGCAAGCCAAACATAGATACTTTTCCTTCATTGGAACGACGCTTCGGATACATTAACCGGTAAACGTCCTCATTCACCGGTATTATTCCATACGTTACGGCGTGTGTCAAGCCGCGCAAATTATTTTTCCATAATTTTGCATCGCAAGGCTTGACGGGTGCGCGAAACTTGGTATAATAGGAATGAGTTGTTGTGGAGGGTTTAGCTCAGTCGGTTAGAGCGTTGGGTTGTGGTTCCAAAGGTCGCGGGTTCGATCCCCGTAATCCTCCCTGCTTTTGGGTTCGTCGTCGAACCGTTTGTGCTTATTCGCGCCCTGCTGAAATCATTCGGCAGGGCGTGTTTTTGTTCCTTGTGTCAAGCGGGAATCACTGCCCTAAACAGCGTCGCCGCTCCGCCGATGGGAGATACCGCATAATCTCTTCCGGCACGAATCAGCACCGCGTCCCCGCGCCGCACGGTTTGCGTTTCGCCAACCGACGTGACTTTCGCCGCACCTTCGTAGACGAAAAGTGTGTCGGCTCCATTTGCGGCATGGAACGAATGCGTTTCGCTCGCCGGAAGTGCGATTCGGCTTATCTGAAACTCGGTCGCGGGCGTTCGGTACAACGTCTCCACGCTCGATACCGCTTCACCAGCAAGGATTTCTGGCTGGTTATCGGAAAAATTCACCACAGAAAGCAGTTCGGTTACATCCACGTGCTTCGGGGTCAGTCCGCCGCGTAGTACGTTGTCGGACGCCGCCATCAGTTCCATGTTCGCGCCTTCGAGGTACGCATGGAGAATACCCGCCGGTTGGTACGTTCCCTGCCCCGGTGACAAAGACACCAAATTGAGCAGATAGATGCTGAAAATCCCCCGGTCGCGGTGGTTGTCGGGCAGGGGAAACTCGGTTGCCGCCCGACGCGCCCAGTAATCCGGCGATGATTTCGGCGGTTCGACGCGGGTTTGTAGACGTTCCAAAAGCGCGTTCAGAATCGTGTCCACGGCGGTTTGCGGCATTGTCATGGCGCGTTTGTAGAGTGCACGAATCAGTTTCTCTCGTGCCGCCTTGTCCGAACCCGCCGTTTCTAAACGACCCACGAACCCGGTCATCAGCGCGGAAAGTTCGGGAGTGCGCTTCATTTCCTCTGCGATTTCCTCCAGAGGTCGGAAGCCGTGCAGAAGGTAGAACGGCGTCAGCGCGACGTGCACTTCGGGCTTATGGTTGCGGTCACGGTAGTTGCGGTTCGGCGCGGAAATATCCACCTTTGCGGCGTCCTCGCGGTCGTATCCGGCTTCGGCTTGCGCTTTGGTGGGGTGCGCCTGTATCGATAGCATCTTGCGGGCGTCCAGCACCTTGAGCAGGTAGGGAAGGGCATTGCCGAACCGCCCCGCCGCCGTGCCTAAAAGTTCCTCGCCGTGCGCGGCGAAAAGCGCGTCTAATTTGCGCGATTCGCCGTCCACTGTCGCGGTCGCGGGAGCATTCGGGTGCGCGCCAAGCCAGAGTTCGGCGAACGGTTCCTGATGCTTGTTCGGGGTATGGAGCAGGTCGGGCAGGAACGTATAACCGCCCCAATCGTAATGTTGCACCGTGCCGGAAACGGGAATCAGTGCGGGCAATTTGTGTTGCGCTTCCGCCGCGAGCTGCCTAAGCGCACCATCGGGTTCCGCGACCCCGTAGGCGGCAATGGCGTCGGCGCGTTCCTGCGTATCGGCGACCGCGTAGATGCGTAGTTCCGGCGCGTTGCCCGACGGACGCAGGTGCGTGACATCGTTGTTGTCGAAATACACACGCACACCGTCGGTATAATCTACCTTTTCGACATCGCCGAACCCGTGCGCGGGGCTAAAAACCGCCTCCAAATCGGCGCGGATGGCGTCCGCTTTTCGTCCGGCGGACGGCGTAAGCCCGGCGATCATGCGGTCGCTCGTTTCGCGCTCGAAGGGGCGTAGTAGCGCGGCTTTGCTGAACCGGTTCGGCAACGTGTCGAACAGTTCGCCGAGCGATAGTCCTTGCGACTGCGCCGCGAAAAGCGTAGCAAGAATGGGCAAAAACGCATCGCGGGTCGGAAGGGCGGATAAACGGTTGCCGTTCTTTACAATGTCCGAGCCGGTCAAAAATCCGCCGTTTGCCTCAAAACCGCAGATATTTTTCTTGCCTTGCTTCGCCGCCGCGTTCATTCCAGCGATCACGAAGGGCGAACCGATTTTTGTTTTCGGCTCCAATTTGTCCCGAAGTTCGCCCCGGTCAATCGCATCGTTGCAGGAAATCGGCACAACCACCGCGCCCGCCTCTAAGTAGTGAGCGACCACCGTGCCGATTAAATCGCCGCCAAAAAAGCGCACCGTGCCTTCCGAAACGACAAGTAGTAGGGGGCGGTCGGAATCGCCGTCGGTGGAAACCACGGCGTCGAATCGTCCGTGTGCCTGCGTTGCCTCGCTTAGAAGCGATTGAATCGTTTCCAGTTCGGTGTCGCCGATGTTTTCGGTGTCAATCGGAACAAACGTTTCGCTTCGCCCGGCGGCGACCACTTCCGCGCCGAGGGCTTGCAGGAGTTCGACGAGCATATCGCGCCCGACTGCCGAGTGCTGATACACCAATATCCGGTAGCCGGACAGGGCTTCGCCGCTAAAAAAGTTGACGTAGCGGTTCCGATAGGCGTAGCGGGCTTCCTCCGATTCGGGCGAAAGTGCTTTGGAGCCGGTTTTGAAACGCCCGTGTTCGTCGAACGGCGACACTTCAAAATGCTGACTATAAAACTCCTGTCGCACGGTTTCCACAAGGCGTTGTATCGGGGCTTCGTCGGTTTTACGCAGTTCGCCGATGGACGTGTTGACCTTGTAGCCGTTGCGGTCAAAAGGGATATGGCTTCCCGTGACCATGATCGAGCCATGCCCCTTGCTAATCGCATACGAGGTGACGGCGGGTGTCGGTATCTGCCCCATGTTGACCGGCATCAGACCGGCGTTTGTGATTGCCGCTCCGATTGCCTGCGCGAGTTCGCCGTTATTGTTCTGCTCCGACACAAACCGAGACGACGACGGGCGTAAATCATAGGCGAAATAAAACGGGTCGCCTTTTTTGATGCCGCCGTTCGCGGGCGCGAGCGACAACAGGTAGCGCAGTTCGGCGGTGGCGGTGATAGATATTTCGAGTTGCGTCAAATCGGCGACTTCGCCGCGACGTCCCGATGTTCCGAAGCGCAATTCTTTGGGTTCGTAAGCAAGGTGGGAGCGTAGATCCGTGTTCATGGAAGGCAAGGGTTATCCTTTGGTATTGTACTATATCAAATTGTGTAGAATAACAGCAAGCGAAAGTACGGGGGCAAGGGGAAACCTGCTTTGAAATCGTTGGCGGCAAGGTACGCTTTAGGGCGAATCTTCGCCCGTGTGCGCCGCGAACGCCGTACGGAAGGCTTCCGGGGCGCGGCACGGCTTGAACGTTCGGGCGTCAAGGAATGCGCCCTTCGTTTCGGCGTTCACCACGACTTGCCCGGTCGCCGCGTCGGTCAGCACATAGTCAATCCAAGCGGATGCCGGGCGTACATCGCGGGTACGCCCGACGATAACGAGTTCGTCGCCGTACCGGGCGGCGCGAAGGTAGCGCAGGTTCGCCTCCACAATAACGAGTTGAACGCCGTGCGCCGCGAAGTCGTTGAACGACAAGCCCATCTGCCGTAGAAACTCGGAGCGGGCTTCTTCGAGATAATGTAGATAGTGAGCGTTGTTGACGTGTCCGAACGAATCGAGTTCGTAGGTACGAACGCGAATCGTGGTGCGGAGCGGGTAAGTCATGGCGAATAGGGCGCGGGTTTATCCACCACCTCAACCACCGGGCATAAAGGTTTACCCTCTTCCTCGGTGGTAGCAAGGCTTCTTTACTTGAAATAATCCGTGTTGAGTTGGATGAAGCCCTTCCACTGCTCCGGCACTTCGTCTTCCATGAAAATTGCGTCCACCGGGCATTCCGGCTCGCACAGACCGCAGTCAATACACTCGGTAGGATTGATGAACAGTTGCGTATCGCCCTCGGTTCCGTGGATACAATCCACCGGGCAAACGGCAACGCACGATTTATCTTTGACACCGATGCAAGGCTCGGCAATAACGTAAGGCATGAGGTTTTGAGAACTTCCTAATTCAAAAAGTTGCCGCATCCCGTGATTCGCTGTATGGAACCGGAAACGGCGTTCCGGTATTATGACACGTTCGCGCCCCTGATTGCAACCCGATCCGGCTGTTTTTTCAAGGAGCGGTGGGCGGGGTACAATCGGCTCATGGTAAACAACACAATCGCGGTGGTGGATATTGGCACGAACAGCGTGAAAATGACCGTGGCGACGCGAAACGCGGACAACACCCTAACGGTGCTTTTCGAGGATACCGTAATCACGCGGCTCGGCAAGGGCGTGGACGCGGGCGGCAACATCGCGCCCGAAGCGGCGACGCGCACGTTTGACGCTCTGGCGGCATTCGGCGAAAAAGCGCGAAGCCTCGGCGCGGTCAAAATCGTCGCCGTGGGAACGTCCGCGCTCCGGGACGCGGCGAACGGCGCGGAAATCGTGCGCGAAGCGGAGAATCGCCTCGGCGGAACGCTGGAACTAATCGCCGGGAAACGCGAAGCGGAACTGACGTTTCGCGCCGCCGACGGCGACGGGCAAATCGCCGCGCTACTTCCTCCGAACCCGCTTCTGGTCACGTGCGACATTGGCGGCGGCTCCACCGAAATCGTGCAAGGAATCGGCGGCGAGATTTTCTACGCGCATAGTTTGCAAATCGGGGCGGTGCGCCTCACGGAACGCGCCGGTTTATCCGACCCCGTGACCGGCGAAGCGTTTCAAAACGCGGCGCGAATTGTGCAGAAAACATTTGCCGAAGTCCCCGCGCCTTCGCCCGCGCTGGAACCGGTGCTGGTCGCGTCGGGCGGCACGGCAGCGAACCTTGCCGCTATCGAAGTCGCCGCAACCGGTAGACCCGTCGCGTTTGACGCGGTTCACGCGCACCGCCTGACCCGCGAACAA
>JACMIU010000150.1 GCA_014380985.1 Armatimonadota bacterium
GTAGACACGATTATCGGCGCACCGGAAACAAAGGCGGTTCACACGGCGGACAGCGGATTCGCCGATTAACGCGATTTAACCGCCAAGTCAGGCGAAAACTTCGTTTTGCCTGACTTGGCGGTTAAATCGCGTTAATCGGCGAATCCGCTGTCCGCCGTGTGAACCGCCTTTGTTTCCGGTGCGCCGATAATCGTGTCTACCGCGAGGAAGCCGTCCAACTGTTCGTCGGAATGCCGCTTGACCCACGTGTTGAACTCTTCACCGGGCAGGTTGGAGTCGTTGAACGCCCCCATCAGGTTTTCGAGCGCGTAGGGCAGTTTGTCCGCCGGAACCTTGCGGTGAATCGCGTGGGTGAACGAGCGGTTTTTGCCGAGTGCGCCGCCGAGGTGAATATCGAACGCCTCGACCTGCGAACCGTCGGGGAGACGCGCCTTGCACCCCTGCAAACCGATGTCGCCGACGCTATGCTGGGCGCACGAGTTGGGACAACCGGTCATATTTATCCGAACATTGCGGTCGAACTTGACGCGGTTTTCCAAATGCGTCACGAGTTGAATCATGCGCCCTTTGGTTTCGGTCACGGCTAAGTTGCAGAACTCGCTACCGGTGCAGGCAATCGCGCCGCGCCGCACCGAGTGCGCCTCATAGACGAAACCGGCTTCCGTGAGCGACGCAAGTGCCATCGGCAGGTTTGCGTCAGGAATGCTCGGCATCAGGATATTTTGCATATGCGACAAACGAATCTCGCCGCCGCCCCATGTTTCGGCGATGTCCGCCAGTGCGGATAACTGCGCTCCGGTGACGCGCCCGGTCAGCACCGACAGACCGACGTAGTTAAGTCCGGCTTGCTTTTGGCGGTGAACGCCAACGTGATCGCGGTAGGCGTTCACCGGTTCGGTATCGTCCACGCCCGCCACCGGGTTGTAACCGAGATACTCGACTAGCTTTTCGCGGAACTTCGCCGCACCCCAGTCCGCCATCAGAAACTTCAGACGGGCGTTGGTGCGCTTTTCGCGGAAGCCGAAATCGCGGAAAATCCCGGTCACGGCACGAGCGGCGTCCACGGCTTGTTCCGGCAAAAAGAAAGCGTCTACCCACTGCCCGAAATACGGTTGCGTGGACAAACCACCGCCGACGCGAAGCCCGAATCCGAGGTTGCCTGATTTGGGGTCTTTCGCGCCAACGAGCGAAAAGTCGTGAATCTCCGGCTGAACGCACTGCTCCGGGTCGGTCGCAATCGAAAGTTTGTACTTGCGCGGCAGATTTGAGAACTCGCGCTTGTCAAGCAGTGCCTCATGCACGGCGCGAACCGTGGGACGGGCATCGAAAAGTTCGTCGGGATGGATGCCCGACACCGGGCAGGAGACGACGTTGCGCGGAATATCACCACACGCGCCCGACGACGAAATGCCGACAGCAGTGAGCCGCGCCACGATGTCGGGAAAATCGGCGATGGTTAGCCAGTGCCACTGAAACGTTTGGCGCGTGGTCACATCGGCGAAGCCGCGGGCATACTGCTCGGTGATTGCGGCAATCTCGCGCATCTGCGCCACGGAGACAACACCGCCGGGCAATTTGATACGCATCATAAAGTGACCTTCGTTCGGTCGCTGTTGGTAAATACCATACCAGCGCATTCGCACGAAATCCTCTTCCGCGATAGTATCGAAGCCAGTTTGCGCGTAGCGAAGCACATCCTCCCACACATCCAAACCGTCTTTGTCTTGCTTGATCTTCTCGACTTTGTTCATGCCACATACCAATCCCGTCTAACTTGATAGAATATACTGTAATAGTAGGGTTTATGACGATATTCTATCATGTGTCGAAGGTAAGTGTCAATCATGGAAATCCAATTTAGGCGCAAACATTTATAAGTCATACAGCATCTTCCGCAGGAAGATTCGCTCAAATGATGCGTGACTGCTAAACACGTTCATCAAAACACTTGACATTTGAATGAGTGTAATGGATAATAGATAGAGCGCACTGGACCGCGCCGACCAAGGAAGGAATAGTTTTACACAACATGAAATTGCAATCGTACAATAAACGCGGAGAGTTCGCCTTTACACTGATCGAACTGCTCGTCGTTATCGCTATCATCGCCATCTTAGCAGCGATACTTTTCCCAGTATTCGCTCAGGCGAGAGAGAAAGCGCGAGCGACTGCCTGTCTCTCCAATACCAAGCAAATTGGGCTTGCCATGATGGCTTATTCACAAGACTACGACGAGAAGATGGTTCGAGGATGGTATGGGAACGGCGGATTCGGCAGATCACGTGCAAACCCAGCACCGGATGATCGCTACAAGTGGATGGACGCCATCGAGCCGTTTGTGAAAAACCAGCAGTTGTTTTCCTGTCCTAACAACCCTAAGGGATTAGCGCAGCGACCCGGCGACGGCGATGCAAGAGGACGTTACCTGCCTGCCAAGCAACTTGGTGCGGCCAACAACAACGACACCTTAGATGAAGACGAGCGATACTATGGTTCGTATGCGATCAACTCTGCATACTGGGGAGAAGATCGTTCCCGCAAGGGACCTGCCAACGACACGACGCTCGCCGCAATCAGTAGTCCGGCGGACACTATCTGGGCAATGGATGGCAACGGCTCGTATCAATTCGCTTGGCCAAACCAAAATGAAGACCCCGAAGTTATCCGAAAAAACGCGGACATTTCCTACCTGTGTAACAAGTTCACGGATGAGAACAACTTGCAGGAGGGCGCGATTATTGACCGCCATCAAGGGCGCACCAACGCCATCTATTGCGACGGACACGCGAAAAGCGTGACTTTATCGTTCCTGATGAGTGCAGACCAACGCACCAGAAACGACGACGGAACCGCGAACCCGAACGGCTTTATTCGCCAGTTCACCCCGGCAGACGACTAAGCCCCGGCAGTTTACTTATCGGTCTTCACTGTAGCCTTGCGAAAAACGTGTTTTTCGCAAGGCTACAGCCTTTTGTGCCTATGTGGGGTTAGCGACCAAACGGGCCCGGCGTGTTCGGCAAGGACGGTGTTATAGGCGAGATGAACGGAGTATCGGACGGATCGCCGTCGGTGAGGGCGTCCTCGGTAGCAATGATTGCCGGGGCAAGTGGCGTCCCCACGTTTCGCTCCCGCCCGGCGTTCGCTTCCTCTTGTTCGTCGAAACCGGTGAAAAGGGGTTCCTCGTGCGCGGTAGTCACTGGTTGCGCAATTACGTCGTTCTTTTCTTGATAGTTCATTGCGTTTGATTACCCCGACCGACCATCCTGCAAACGGTTCTACGTTCCCCAATCGTCCAAGCCAAGCAGTTTCCTGCCGAGCGGCGATAGTTCCGCCGCCGGTTGTTGCCGTTCCCGCTCACGCGGGTCGCCGATCACCCATTGGTACGGCGGGGGCGTCCGGTCGTGCCACCAAGACACGCGCTCCTGCCGAAAATCGGTGCGGGAATCGTCGGCGCGAAACATGGTGATGAACTGCGCGAGGCGAGGCGCGTCCGACAGGTTGCGCCCGTTGCCGTGCGCGAGGCGTTTGTCCCAGATCAGCAAATCGCCCGCCTTGCCGGGAATCGGCGTCACGGCGCGGTTCGCGGGCAAGCGCGATAAGTCGGGCGCACGGATATTGCGGTCTGCCGGTTGGCTTTCAATCCACGCCTCCAACTCGTTGTGGAAACCGGGAACACATTGGAAGCCGCCCATTTCCGCCGTGGTGTCGGTCAGATACAGAACGCCCTGCACACCGAACCGCCCTTCGCGGAAGCCGGTATCGGCGAGGCTCCCGGTGTCCATATCCCAATGCGTAAAGCCGTGGTGATCATATTCGGGATGCGCCGGATTAAAAGGCGGCTTGAAGTTCGCCCGGTCTACCGATACCCACAGTTTTTCCGTGCCGAAAATATCGGCGAACGCGCCATGAACGCGGGGGGCTTGCCGGTTGTCCCAAAGTGCTTGATGCTGGTACAACTCGACCATGCCGCCGGGCGTGAGCGGAGGGCGATACCAGTCGCCGGGGTCGCCGGGGTTCATCTCCAAAAAGCCGAATAAGGCATTTATCAACGCTTGCCGGTTTTCCTTCGGAACGGCGTTCGGCACTACCACATAGCCGCTGCTCTTGAAAAAAGACAGATCGCTGTCGCTCAAAACGTTCATTGTTACCAAAAACCTTTCGTTTCCCATTCATGCGGAAAGGGTAAATCGTTGTCAAAATAGTACCCTTTGGAGAAACTTTTATGATTAAGAGCATCGGCTACGCCGCAAAGAACCAGTTTTCGTCCCTGCATTCGTTCGAGTTTGAGCGACGCGACCCGAACCCGGACGATGTGGTGATTGACGTTTTGTTTTGCGGCGTCTGCCACAGCGACGTGCATCAGGTCAAGAATGAGTGGGCCAACACGGTATATCCCTGCTTACCCGGTCACGAGATTGTTGGGCGCGTCTTCAGCGTCGGCGAGAAGGTGACGAGATACCGGCACGGTGATATGGTCGGCGTCGGTTGTATGGTAGATTCGTGCGGCGTTTGCGAGTCGTGCCAAGAGGGTCTTGAAAACTACTGCTCCGGCAAGCATGGTTGGACGGCGACGTACAACGGCCCGATGAAGCCGGACGGCACGAACACCTACGGCGGCTACTCCAACTATATCGTGGTCAAGGAGCATTTTGTGCTTTCCATCCCGGACGCACTTGAACCCGCCGCCGCCGCGCCGATTTTGTGCGCCGGTGTGACGACGTATTCGCCGCTTAAGCACTGGAAAGTGTCGCCCGGTCAGAAGGTCGGCGTGGTTGGCTTGGGCGGTCTCGGTCACATGGCGGTTAAACTCGCCGTGGCGATGGGGGCGTATGTCACCGTGTTTACCACACATAAAGAAAAAGAGGACGACGCCTTCGCGCTTGGCGCGAGCGGCGTGATTATCGAGTCCGACAAAGCGGCGATGGCGTCGCAGGAACGCTCTTTCGACTTTATTCTGGACACCATCCCGCAGAAGCACGATGTCAATCCATTTATTCTGTGCCTGAAGCGCGACGCCACGCTTTGCCTTGTCGGGCCATTGGAACCGCTCGCCCCGATTAACAATCAACAGGTGGCGATGGGTCGGCGTTGCGTCGCCGGGTCGGTGATTGGTGGGATTTCCGAAACGCAGGAAGTTCTGAATTTCTGCGCCGAACACAGCATCGCGCCGAATATCGAGATTATCGGTATCGGCGGCGTCAACGACGCCTTTAAGCGCATCGAGAAAGAGGACGTGCGCTTCCGCTTCGTGATTGATATGCAAACGCTAAAAGCCGAAGCCGCTACGAACTGAAGATTTTAACCGCCAAGACGCCAAGAACGCCAAGTTCAGAAAGAGATTTGAGAGAGCGTTACCACGCCATCGTTCGATTCGCGGATACGTCATCTTCTCTGCCTTCTCTGAACTTGGCGTTTTTAGCGTCTTGGCGGTTAAAACCGGCGAAACGCGATAACGGCGTTGTGTCCGCCGAAGCCGAAATTGTTGGAAATCGCTACGTCCACTTTTTGCTTGCGGGCGACGTTCGGCACGCAGTCAATCTCGCATTCCGGGTCAGGCGTTTCGTAGTTGATGGTCGGCGGAAGCAGTTCGTTTTGCAGTGCCATCACTGTGGCAATCGCTTCGATGCCGCCCGCGCCGCCTAAGAGGTGTCCGGTCATGGATTTGATAGCGGAGACGGCAAGGTTTTTGAAATGGTCGCCGAACACCGAACGGAGCGCGGATACTTCCGACGGGTCGCCAATCGGGGTCGAAGTCGCGTGCGCGTTGACATACGTCACCTCTTCCGGCACGAGTTCGGCGTTCTTGAGACAGGCGCGAATCGCCCGCGCTACGCCTTCGCCGCCGGGAGCGGGCGCGGAAATATGGTAGGCGTCACCGCTCATGCCGTAGCCAATGATTTCGGCATAAATCTGTTTCGCCCCGCGCCGTTCGGCATGTTCGAGAGTCTCAATCACGAGTACGCCTGCGCCCTCACCGATAACAAACCCGGCGCGATCTGCGTCAAACGGGCGCGATGCCGCTTCGGGGCGGTCATTGAACGTAGACGCCATCGCCTTCATGTTGCCGAATCCGGCAAGCGACACGGGAGTTACCGCCGCTTCGGAACCGCCGACAATCATCGCGTCGGCATCGCCGCGCCGAATGATTTCGAGACAATCGCCGATAGCGTGTGCGCCGGTCGCACAAGCGGTAGCGACCGCCGAGTTCGGACCCTTTGCGCCGGTGTTAATGCTTACCGCGCCGCTTGCCATATTCACAATCATCATGGGAATTAGCAGAGGCGAGACGCGGTTCGGTCCCTTTTCGATCAGAACACGAATCTGTTCCTCAAGCGTCGCCAGTCCGCCGATACCGGAGCCGATTAGCACCCCTATACGGTCGGCGTTGGTTTCGTTGATGCCAAGCCCCGCGTCGTCCACGGCGAGCCGCGCACCGGCAATAGCAAACTGTGTAAAGCGGTCGGAACGCTTGGCTTCACGGCGATCCATGTACACCGAAGGATCGAACCCTTTGACTTCCGCGGCTATTTTTACGTCGAAATCCGTGGCGTCAAACGCGGTAATGTTGCCGACACCAGACGCACCGGACGCGAGGGCGTTCCAGTATGCTTCTTTGCCTGTACCTACCGGTGTCACCGCACCGACGCCGGTAACGACGATTCGTTTTTTACTGCTACTGCTCATATACGTTAGGGATCAGGGATTGGGGGTTAGGGATTAGGTTGCCGATGCCGACAGTTTCGCCGTGTACGCCGTTGGCTCTGTATGAAGCCCTTCGACGCCGACAACCTAATCCCTAACCCCCAGTCCCTAAGTCAACTACTCGGCGGTTTTGCCGCCGATATACTCAATCGCGTGACCGACGGTAGCGATTTTTTCCGCGTCCTCGTCGGGAATCTCGATGTCGAACTCTTCTTCCAAGCCCATCACCAGTTCCACTACGTCGAGCGAATCCGCGCCGAGGTCATCCACAAAGGACGCCGTTTCGGTCACTTGATCTTCGCTTACTTCGAGTTGTTTCACAACTACTTTTTTCACCCGTTCAAATGTTGAAGCCATAATCTTGCCTGTCTACTCCTGTTGTTTTTTCCGCATTTTAGTAGGGCGAGCATTCCCTATTTTCTCACACCGTCATGCCGCCGTCCACGGTTAGCACTTGCCCGGTGATATAACTTGCCGCGTCCGACGCTAAAAAAGTCACCGCCGCGCCCACGTCTTCGGGGGTTCCGAGACGGGCGAGCGGCACTTTTTTCAGAATCTCGGCGCGGGCGGTTTCCGACATATCGTCGGTCATCTGCGTTGCAATAAAGCCGGGCGCGACCGCGTTCACTGTGATGCCACGCGAACCGAGTTCGCGGGCGACCGTGCGTGTAAAGCCAATCATACCCGCTTTTGACGCTGAATAGTTCGCTTGTCCCGGATTCCCGATTTGCCCCATGATCGAGGTGATATTGATAATTCGCCCCGCCTTTTGTTTCAGCATGATTTTGGCGACAGCACGGGAGCAAAGGAACGTTCCCTTCAGGTTCGTGTCCAGCACCGCATCCCATGCCGATTCGTCCATACGTAAAAGCAAGCCGTCCTTCGTAATTCCGGCGTTGTTTATTAGTATATCCACTCTGCCCAAAAGTTCGTGGGACTTTTTTACCATAGTTTCGACCGATGCGGCATCCGCGACGTCGCAGGTCAGCGCGTAGCCCTTGCGACCGAGCGCATTCACAGCATCCGCGACGGCTTCGGCGTCGGCGATACTCGTTCGCGCCGTGATCACGACATCCGCGCCCGCCGTAGCCAGCGCGAGGGCGATTGCCGCGCCGATACCGCGCCCGCCGCGCCCCGCCCCGGTGACAATCGCGGTTTTGCCGTCAAGCGATAGGTTCACGTTCGGTTCCTTCCACCGCTTTTCGCAGACTCGCCGTGTCGCCGACGCTGTACGTGGTCGCTTCGGGCGCGATGCGCTTGATGAGTCCCACCAGTATCGTGCCCGACCCGCACTCAACAAATGTCGTGTAGCCATCCGCGACAAATCGCTCTATAGTTTCAATCCAACGTACCGTTCCGGCGACCTGCGCCGACAGGTTGGCGCGAACCTCTTCCGGTGTGGTTTCGTAGTCCGCCGTGAAATTGGCGATTATCGGCAAAACCGGCGCGGTGATGTCGGCGTCCGCGAACACGCTCCGCAGTTCGACCGCCGCCCATTCCATCAAGGGTGAATGAAACGCGCCCGAAACCGTGAGCGGTAGAATGCGTTTCGCGCCCTGCGTCTTTAGGCGTTCCGACACCGCCGTTACCGCCGTGGTTTCACCGGAAATAATCACCTGCCCCGGCGCGTTCAGGTTCGCCGCCACCACAACGCCGATAAGATTGGTGTCGCGGCACGCCTCGATTACCGCACTTGGCTCCAAGCCGATTACCGCCGCCATTGTGCCGGGAGATTTTTCGGCGGCAATCGCCATCGCCTCGCCCCGTGCCGCCACCAATTTCGCGCCGGTCTCGACCGAGAACGCGCCCGCCGCGCAAAGGGCGGCGTACTCGCCGACCGAGTGACCGGCAACCGCATCCGGCGAAAGCCCGGCTTCGCGGCAGGCGGCAAGCGCGGCGACCGATACCGCGTACAGTGCGGGTTGCGTGTGCCGCGTTTCGCGCAAGTTCTCTTCCGTGCCGGTGAAGCACATATCGGACACAGAAAAACCGACGGCGGCGTTTACCGCCCCGAACGCGGCACGGGCGGCGGGCGAGTTGTCGTACAGGTCGCGCCCCATGCCGACCGATTGTGAGCCTTGACCGGGGAAAACAAAAGCGATTTTAGCCATGTGATATATTCCCCCAGCGTATCACGTTCGCGCCCCACGTGAGACCCGCGCCGAAACCGACCGTGACCACAATGTCGCCCGGCGCGATCCGCCCGGTTTCCCACGCTTCGCATAGGGCAATCGGAACCGACGCCGCCGACGTGTTGCCGTAGCGTTCGACATTGACCATGACTTTATCCATCGGTAGCCCCATGCGCTCGGCGGCGGCGGTAATAATGCGAATGTTCGCCTGATGCGGCACGAACAGCGACACATCGGCGGTAGTCAAACCGACCGAAGTCAACGCTTGGATCGCCGCCTCACCGATAATTTTCACCGCGAACTTATAGACTTCGCGCCCGTTCTGGTAGATACAGTTTTGGTGCGCGTTTATTCCGTCAAGGGTAAGAGGTTGCCGCGTTCCCCCGGCGGGAATCTTGAGATGCTCCGCGCCCGCGCCGTCGGTTCCGAGAATAGAGCCGAGAACCGCGCCCTGCTCCGGCGTTTCGGCGCGTTCCACGACCACCGCGCCCGCGCCGTCGCCGAACAGAACGCACGTGTTGCGGTCGTTCCAGTCCACGATACGGCTCATGATTTCCGCCCCGACCACCAGCACGGTGCGGTAGCGTCCGGTTTCGACATACTGCGCGGCAACGTCAAGGGCGTAGGCGAATCCGGCGCAAACCGCCGTGACATCGAACGCCGCCGCCCGCTTCGCGCCGAGTCGCTCCTGCAAAATCGCGGCGGTCGCCGGGAACGAGCCGAAGTCGCCGGTGCAGGTAGCGACTAAAATCAGGTCAAGGTGGGCGGCGGTGCGCCCGGCAACGGCAAGCGCGTTGGTCGCGGCGTAGAACGCCAAATCCGAAGTCGCTTCCGTGCTGTCCGCAAGGCGACGTTCCCGAATCCCGGTGCGCGAATAAATCCACTCGTCGGATGTATTCACGATTTTCGCCAAATCGTCGTTGGTCATCACGCGGTCGGGGGCGTACTTGCCGATTCCGGTAATGGCGGCGGTGTGCAGTATTTTCGCCACGTTTAGTGCGCCTCCGCTTTCGCCAGTTTTGCAAACGCTTCCTGAACGCGCTGAATATACGGCGACTTCGCGGCATCTACGGTAACGCGAATGCCGTTCATCACGGCGCGGGCGTTTGAGCGACCGTGCGCGATCATGGAAACGCCGTTGACGCCGAGAAGCGGTGCGCTTCCGGCTTCGACGTAATCAATCCCGGCGGCGATTCGAGCGTGTGCGACGGACAGCGCGGCGTGTGCGGACGCATCGGCGTTCACCATGCCTTCTTTCAAAATACGCATCGCCACTTCGCCCATGCCTTCGGCGGCTTTGAGCAGAATGTTTCCGGCGAACCCGTCGCAGACCAGAACGTCCACCGACCCGGCAAAAGCGTAGTGCGGTTCGGTATTGCCGACGTAGTTCAAGCCGTATTCGTGCGCCTTTTCCTTCAAAAGAACACCGGCTTCTTTCGTGAGTTCGTCGCCCTTGCCGTCCTCCTCGCCGTTCGAGAGCAAGCCGACGCGGGGATTGTGGTAGCCAAAGACGTGTTCGGCATACAGTGAACCGAGTAACGCGAACTGGAGCAGGTACGACGCTTTGCATTGAAGGTTCGCCCCGGCATCCACTAAAACGTAGCGGCGACCGTTTTGTTGCGGCATGAAGGCGGCAATCGGCGGACGTTTTATTCCGGCGATTTTTTCGAGTAAAGCGATAGACGACACGAGCATCGCCCCGGTGTTGCCCGCCGAATACACGGCATCCGCCGCGCCGTGCTTGACCAGCGTGGTAGCCACCATGAGCGACGAATCGGGCTTTTTGAGAACCTCGGTCGGGTGCGCGTCCATCGCCACGACTTGCGACGCCGGGTGCGTGGTAATTTCGGCAGGAACGGGTTTACCGTTCAACGCTTCATGGAGTTCGCGCTCGATACCCGGCACATCGCCGACGAGAATCATCTGCGCGGGGGTGACAACGCCTTGCACGGCGAGTTCGGCATACAACAGTACGCCGCGCACGATTTCGCGGGGGGCGTGGTCGCCGCCGAAAGCATCTACCGCGACGCGAATGGGGGGCGCGGGCAGGTTTTCATTCATAGCGTCAGGCAAGTTCACTGGCAGGTTCCGCGAAGAGTGTAGCAGAAATTGGGAAAAACGAAAAGGGCGCGGCACGGCAATACACCGCTCGCGCCCAT
This sequence comes from Armatimonadota bacterium, assembly GCA_014380985.1. GTDB lineage: Bacteria > Armatimonadota > Armatimonadia > Armatimonadales > Armatimonadaceae > JACMIU01. Next base: position 10,994 of record JACMIU010000150.1, read on the forward strand.
CAAGAGTATACGGTTACGCCGCTTCGGCGGTTTCCTTCGCGGGTTTCGGGGTGAACCAGATGCGCCCGGAATAGTAGCCGCAGTTGGCGCAGATCTGGTACGACCGGCGCGTTTCGCCGCAGTTGGTGCAGGTCGAAACGCTCGGAGCGTCGAGTTTGTAATGGGTGCGGCGTTTTGCCTGCCGCGTACTGGAATGGCGTCGCTTCGGGAGCGGCATAGTGTTTAATCCTTCGCTTTCGGTGTTGTTTAGGTTCGTTTGCTTGCCGTTCCACAAAAACGCGACCGGTGTCAAACAAAGCCGCGCCCCCGGCACAAAGCCGTTATCAGGCGCGGAACGGGAAGTTATACCACGCTTTCGCGCCCTTCGCCAAAAGTGCCGCGATTATTTTTTAACCGCCAAGACGCCAAGAAGGGAGGAGATTTTTAAGATTTCTTTTCTCCCTCTCCGGTCTCTGCGCTCTTGGCGGTTAGATAGGTAGCAATGTTTGCGCGACGGGCGCGAAAGAGCGGCGGTGGATTTCGCACGCGCCGTGTTCGGCAAGCGCGAGGAGGTGAACCGGTGCACCGTAGCCCTTGTGACCGGCGAACCCGTATTCGGGATACAGGGCGTCCGCCTCCGTCATGTAGCGGTCGCGGGTCACTTTGGCGATAATTGAAGCGGCGGCAATCGAAGCCGAGAGCGCGTCGCCCTTCACGATTGCCGTGCAGTGCGTGTGCAGATTCGGCACGGGCAAACCGTCCACCAGCACGGCGTCCGGCGCGGCGCAAAGGTCGGCGACGGCGCGGCGCATTGCGGCGTAAGTGGCTTGCAGAATGTTCACGCGGTCAATCTCGCCGGGGTACGACCAGCCGATTCCGAACGCGACGCCCGATACTTCGTAGCCGAGCGCGGCATCGGCGACGATTCGCGCAAACGCGGTTTCGCGCTTTTTCGGCGACAAGGCTTTGCTGTCGGCGATTCCGGTGATGTCGTAGCCATCCGGCAGAATCACGGCGGCGGCGACCACGGGAC
>JACMIU010000151.1 GCA_014380985.1 Armatimonadota bacterium
GCGCACACGGCGCGGAACTTCAGCGGCAGCCCGAACGCTCCCAATCGGCCCGTGACCCACGTTCTGATCAACGGCGAATTCGAGCGACTGGGCGAGCCGGTGGAGCCAGGGTTTCTTTCGGCTGTCACGGGAAACACAGATCCGGCGACGCTGCCGACTCAAGGCTTCGGCAACGTGAGCAAATACCGCTTACCTTGACCGAAAGGAACAATATCATCATGCGTTCAATTTTTGCACGTTTTCTCACTGTTGCCCTCGGCACACTCGTCTTGGGAACGATGTCCACGGTAGCGTGGGCTGGAGTTACAACCGTAGATTTGACCAACTTCAGCACGTTCAACACTGGGTTACCAGGTGGTTTGAACTCTCAGGTGCTTCTGGCTCTCGAGCCGAACGCAGAGGTTACGTCCATCACCTTCGAAAACCTTGCCATCGAGCTTTCTAACGGTAGTTTCGGCAATGAGTTCGTGATCTCCGCCAACCAATCCGCCAACACCGGTGCCGCCGGTACGTTCTGGGACTACTCACCTTTCCCAGATGCGGACAGTGCCGCAACCCCGCTCGGTCCTATCAGCGGTGCATTCACCAATCCCTCCAACCAGTTCAATAGCGGTCCGTTCACTCTTTTGCCTGATGGCCAACTGCTCCTCTACGTCTATGAAACGTTCAACGACGGCGGAGCGGGCATAGACGCGAGGGTGACTTCTGGGACGCTCACGATCACTACGACTGTTGCGACTGTTGTGCCGGAAGCGGGTACGCTCGCTTTGGTGCTTCCCGCGCTCGGTCTCATCGGTGCGGTCGTGGTTCGCCGCCGCCTGAAATAGTTCGCAATTACCGAATCATTGCCGGTCAACAGGAAGAATGTTCCTGTTGACCGGCATTATTTTTATCCCATCGGTCTGGCGTCGCCGGGGACGATAGCTCCTGCCTCGTCGAAAAGGTATGCTTGCACTGCTCCTGCCGCGAAATCGGCGAGCAGAAAGCCGGGCGAGCGGTCGCGCCGAAGCGTCCCCGCGTTAATGATGGTCAAGTGGTCGAACTGTCGTACCATACGGGCGTGTGTGTGTCCGCCGACTAAGAATCGATACACGTTTTCGGCGTACAGGCGTTGCAAGGGCGGATTCGCTTCCAACACCCAACGCGCATCGCCGGGATAAACCCCGCGCATATCGTCGGTGTCGGTTCCGTGCGCGAGTTGAAGCGTCCCGCGCACGGTCTCGAAGCGGCGTGTCAGGGGAAGCGTCGCCAAAAACGCATAGGCTTCAGCGTCTATTGAATCGGGCGGCGTGGAATCGGCGAACATTTCGGCGTACCCCGGCGCGAAAAACCAGCGGTCATGATTGCCGCGCACGGTTAACACGTCATTATCCATCAGCAAGCGACAGCATCGGTTCGCATCACCCCGCCCGGTTACAACGTCGCCAGTGCAAAACAGGGTTTCGACGCCTTCGCCGCGCAGAAAGCGTATCGCTTTTTCCAGTAGTTCGTCTTCTGCATGCGGGTCGCCGATGATGCCGACGCGGGTCAGTAGTTCGCTCATAGGTTCTCGTTATACGACAAATGGGCGTCCGGTGTCGCCGCACCGTTTGTTCCCATCTCGTAAAACGCGACCGTTCTCGCGCCAAAGTCGGCGACGGCGAAGCCGGGCGATTCTTTGTCGCCGACAAGCGAACCGGGGTTGATTATCGTAACGTCCAAAACGGTGCGAATCATACGCCGGTGCGTGTGTCCCGCAATTAGAATGCGGGGGCGTTCGCCGGGGAGCGTTGCCAAAGCCTCGGCGATAGGGGCGTCGTCACCGCCGGGGTAGATGCCTGCTATATCATCCGCGCCGAAGCCGTGACAAAGAAGCAGCTCGCCCGCGACCGTAGCCACGCGGCGCGTCGGGGGCAAACTTCGCACATAATCAAGCGCGTCGCGGCTGGCGTCCCATTCGGCGCGAAACAGTTCGGCAA
>JACMIU010000152.1 GCA_014380985.1 Armatimonadota bacterium
AGGGCGAGAATTCCCTGTTTGAAATCGAGCAGGAGATGATCCGCGAGTTCGGTTTTGCGACCACAGCGGTCATCGGATCGGTGCGCGACCGGGGACGAATCGAGGAGATTTTCCTGCACGAACGCCCGACCGTGGTGTTTCACGCCGCCGCGCACAAGCACGTGCCACTGATGGAAGCAAACCCGCAGGAAGCGGTAAAAAACAACATTCAAGGAACGCGCAATGTCGCCGAAATCGCCGCCGAATGCGGCGTCAAAAAGTTTATTCTGGTATCCACGGACAAGGCGGTCAATCCGTCGTCGGTGATGGGCGCGACCAAGCGTATCTGCGAAATGATGAGACAAAGCCTTGCCCGCACCACCCGCACCGAGTTTGCCGCCGTGCGCTTCGGCAACGTGTTGGGATCGCGTGGCTCCGTAATACCTACCATGCGAAAGCAGATCGGGCGCGGCGGTCCGGTCACGGTGACGCACCCGCAGATGACGCGTTACTTTATGACGATCCCGGAAGCGGTACAACTGATTTTGCAAGCCGGGGCGATGGGCGGGGACGGCGAGATTTTTATTTTGGACATGGGCGACCCGGTGAAAATCTTAGACCTCGCACGCGACCTGATACGCCTTTCCGGCTATCGCCCCGACGCCGACATCAAGATTGAGTTTACCGGAACGCGCCCCGGCGAGAAACTGCACGAGGAACTGCTTTATACCACCGAGGAAAAACGTGCTACCGAACACGCTAAGATTTTCGTGTCCGACGCCGGAGGGATTGACCCGTCCGCGCTTCGCCGCGAGATTGACCGGCTGATTCGCCTGTCGGTAGAGGGTGAGCAACCCGAAGTAATTCGCGCCGAGGTTTTGCGCGTCGCGCAGGGGCGTTTTACGCCGGAAGGAATGACGGACACGAAGCCGACCCCGAAAGCGGTGATGCCGCCGGTGTCGCAACCGTCCGTATTCGAGGGAGTACCGAACTAACGATGCAGGGATTAGGAAGAGTTTGCGGCGTTGTCGTTGCGCTTGCTGTTGGGGCTTCGGCGGCGTGGTCGCTACCAGAAGATATTGTGCCGCGTGGCGATGTTTCGTATGATTTGCTGGCGTCTTTGTCGGCGGCGGGTCGTCTCAAGAACGCTTCCGTGGCGGACTTTTTTCGCGGTGACCGATTGTATACGCGGCGCGAAATGGCGGAGTTTGTCGCTGATATGCTCGCGGTCGGCGACGTTGCCGCAATGCCATCCGGGACGCGCTCACAGATTCGCGCTCTGGTGGTCGAGTTCGCGCCGGAACTGCGGGCGCGGGGCGTGGTGGTTCCCGTAATTCCTGCCGGAGACGCCGGGTTTTCCGCGCTCCTGAAAGTGCGCGGCGGCGCGTCCCCGGTAAGCGGCGACGCGATTGCGCGGGTGTCGGTGACATCCGCCGTGGGGCGCGACGCCGTTGCCGCGCTGTCGTTCGGCAACTACCGCGACGAATGGTACGCGCTTCAACCGAATCGCGGCGAGTTTCCGCCCGTCGAAACCGCGTACATCAGGCTCAACACGCGAGCGGTAGATATTACGGTCGGGCGACAACCGCTTCGCTGGAGTCCCGGTTTTAGCGGTGCGCTCATTTTAAGCGACGAGTCGGCATCCCTGCCGCAAATCCGCTTCGAGAAAGGATTTAGCCTTCCCGGCACGGTCGGGCGGCGCGTCGGGCGTCTGTACTACACGCAGTTCGCCGGGCAGGAGTTCGAGAACGCGGTTCCAAACGCCGACCCGGTAGCGACCGGAACGCGCCGCTATGTGTTCGGTCGGCGATTGGAAACGGCGGGCGACCGGGGCGCGTGGAAAGCGTCACTCTCCGAAACGTTCAAAAGCACCCGGCTTCCCGGCGCATTCTGGGGTTTCGCACTGCCCTTCTACGCCTACCAGAACGCTTTCACCGACGAGCCGAACCGAGACGAATCACGTCCGTTCGGATTCGTGACGGGGGGCAAAACGTACCCGAACACGGCTTGGTTCAACTACATGGTGGATGCGCAATTGACGTATCGTGCCATTCCCGACCGCGACGCCACCGTTTACACCGACTTTCTGATTGACGACATCAACGCACCTCGCGGATTGCAGGGCAACGCGACGCCGACGCCGCGCAAAATCGGTTTGCTGGTCGGCGGCTACTGCCCACGCATTGACCGTGCCGGTCGCTTCGGCTTGCGTCTCGAGTACGCCACGATTGATCCCGATACCTACGGCTCGGCGTCGCCCCCGGTCGCCTACGCGCTGGACGGAACCCCGCTCGGCTACGCATCAGGCGGCAACACGCATACCTATTTCGGTCGCCTTGACGCCCGGCTATCGGACAAGGCGAAGGTGTCGGCGGAAGCGAACGTGCGCCGACGCCGCGACGCAAACTCCCCCGGTACATCCGGCAACCGGTTCAGTTTATACGGCTCGTATAACCTGAACCGGGCGGCGTTTGTCGGGGCGCGGATTGACAGCATATCTGGCGACATCCGCCTGCCGAACGTTTCCACACGGGACGAAACGCGGGGCGAGGTGAGTTTTGGCATCGGGTTTTAGGGAAGAAGCGACAGGTGCAAACGCCGAAGGGCGACATGCTCGGCAATCGCTTCGATTTCCGTGATGGCTTTGTCGACGACAACGAAACGTAGCACCGATTGCAACCTGCCCTCCGGCACGAACACGATTCCCACCGCACCGTCCACCAGCGCGAGTTGCGAGAATGCGGCACGCTTTGCGAACATAAACGCCTGTCCTGCCACTTCTGCCGCGCCGCTAACCGTTCGAGTCACGCCCGCGCCGCCCTCCGCCCGAAGCACCACATTCGGGTCAAGCACGGCGAGTAGCGCATCGAAGTTACCGCCCCGTGCCGCCGCTAAAAACGCGCCAACTACGTCGCGTTGCTCCCGGAAAACCGATTCCGTGGTCGTGGGCGTTCCGCGTACCCGCCGCCGTGCGCGGCTTGCCAGTTGCCGCGTCGCCGCTAAAGAGCGTTCCACGAGCGGGGCTATATCCTCGAACGGCATAGCAAAAATATCGTGCAACACGAAGGCAAGGCGTTCGGCGGGCGTGAGTGTTTCCAGCACAACGAGAAGCGCGAGACCGACCGTATCCGCTTGCAATGCCTCGTGTTCGGGATCGGAACCGCTTGCGAGGCTACCCGTAGGAACGGTATGCGCTTCGAGAGAAACTTCGCGCCGCGATTTGCGGGAACGAAGCATATCTAAACATACTCGCGCCACTGCCGTGGTCATCCAACCGGCGAGATTTTCGATACTTGCGGTGTCGGCACGGCTAAGGCGAAGCCATGCCTCCTGCACGGCGTCGTCCGCTTCGCTCCGTGAGCCGAGCATCCGGTACGCGACCGCGCCGATATGCGAACGGTTTTCCTCGAATCGCACGGCGAGCCAATCGGTATCGTTCAAATTGCTCCTGCCTCCAGCGCGATATTTTTAGCGGGAAAAAGAGTTCCGAGAACGCGGCTGTCGGGGCGCGTCGCCCACGATACTACGCCACAAACCGCGAACAAAAGGGGCCACGCGAACTGCATCAGCGTGTCGCCGGACGCGATGTGCGACGCTACCGCGCCAGTCATATCGAACACTACGCCCGCATACGCCCATTCCTTGAGGCGCGGCAAACGCGGCGCGAGTAGAACCACGGCTCCCGGCAGTTTCCATACCCCTAAAATGGTGGCAACGTAGGGCGGGTATCCGAGGTGCGCCATGCCCGCGTCAATCGCCGGTAGGTGCAACAGTTCCGCGATGCCCCCAGCAATTAACGCAAACGCCAGCAGTCCCGTCATGCCCCAATATGCTACTGTTTTCATTTTCACGGTCATGGTTTCGTTTTTCTCTGTGCAAACCGCGTTGTCACGTTTCGTCGTGTTGCTCCGTCACTGCTTTGACGGACGAAACCCGGTCAATGTGACACGGCAACGCAGTTCGTCGAAAAGGAAAACAAAAATGTCCGAACGAATGAAAAATCCGGCAATGGTTTTGCCCGACGCCCTGCCCGCTCTGATGGGACTCAGTGCGTCCATAAAAGCGAGTGGCGTACCCGAACAAACCCTTGACCTGTTGCATCTACGCGCCAGTCAAATCAATGGTTGCAGTTTTTGCGTGGAGATGCACACTCGCGCTCTGAAGAAAGCCGGGGAATGGGACGAAAAAATTGCAACCGTCGCGGCTTGGCGAGACGCCCCTTATTTCACGGATGCCGAACGCGCCGCGCTCGCCCTCGCCGAATCGGTGACGCGGCTGAGCGACACCCCGGACGCCGTGCCGGACGCGGTATGGGAGGAGGCAAAACGCCACTACGACGACGTGGGTATCGCAGGGTTGCTTTTATCGGTCGCCACGGTCAACGTGTGGAACCGCCTCAATGTCGCCACGCGGCAGGTTGCAGGAGCGTGGAAAGGCTGAGCCACAAAACGCCGCCGGACGAAAGAATCAAGTCCGGCGGCGATTATCGGCGACCCGCTATGCGTCGCGCAAGTCTTGGAACATGATCGTGGAAAGGTATCGCTCGGCGTTCGACGGGATAATCACCACAATCATCTTGCCCGCGTTCTCCGGTCGCTTGCCGACCTGAATCGCGGCGTACACCGCCCCGCCCGAAGATATACCGATGGCAAGCCCTTCTTCGCGCATCACGCGCCGCGCATACTCGACCGACTGGTCATTTGAGACTTGGAAAACTTCGTCAATGTGGTCGGTTTCCAGCACATCGGGGATAAAGCCCGCGCCGATACCCTGAATCTTGTGCGGTCCCGGTTGCAGGGTTTCGTGGTTTTTGAACTGCGTAATCACCGGCGAGTGTGTCGGTTCGACACCGACCGTGATGAAGCCCGGCTTGCGCTCCTTGATGACCTGCGCGACGCCGGTTATCGTGCCGCCCGTACCGATTCCGGCAATCAAGATGTCTACTTCGCCGTCGGTATCGTTCCAGATTTCCTCGGCGGTGGTGTTGCGGTGGATTTCGGGGTTCGCCGGGTTCTTGAACTGTTGCGGCAGGAACGTGTTTTCCGGGTCACGCGCCAGAATCTCCTCGGCGGCGGCGATCGCGCCCTTCATGCCTTTCGCCGCTTCGGTCAAAATGAGTTCCGCGCCGTAGCCTTTTAATAGAAGCCGACGCTCCATGCTCATGGATTCAGGCATACAGAGCGTGAGTTTGTAACCCTTCGCCGCGCAGACGAACGCCAGCGCGATTCCTGTATTACCGGAAGTCGGCTCAACGATATTGGTTTTGCCCGGCGTAATATGCCCCGCTTTTTCGGCGGCATTTATCATATTGACGCCGATACGGTCTTTCACCGACAAGCCGGGGTTCAGGTATTCGAGTTTCAGCACGATGTCGGCGACCACGCCTTCCGCTTGCGGAACGCGGTTCAGTCGGACAAGCGGCGTGTTGCCAATCAGCTCGGTCGGGTTATTGAAGATTTTCATAATTTGTTCTCTTTCTTAAATGTGCATCATGTATCCGGTGTCGCCGACGTGCTTGGAACGCTGGTCGAGTAAATCTTGAACAGTGGTTTCGTCGCAAACGCGGCGCAGTGCGGCGCGAACATTTTCCCAAACCTGCCGGATAACTTTGGTTTCCGGCAAATCGGCGACAACGCGCTCCTCATTCTCGCCGGTGACAAGTTCGGTCGGCACGAGTGCGCCGGACAGGGCGCGGAGGATTTGTCCTACGGTGATTTTATCGGGTGGCGCGGCAAGCGCATATCCCCCGCCCGCCCCGCGAGTCGAGCGTACCACTTCGGCGCGTCGAAGCGCGGCTAATAGTTGCTCCAAAAACTGCTCCGGGATATGCTGACGTGCAGCAATTTCGCGGGTTTGCACCGGACTCACACGGGCGTTCGCCGCCAAATCCAGCACCGCCCGCATTCCATAGTCTTCTTTTGCTGTAAAGTTCAAGCCGATTCCCTTTCCCATTATCCGCGAATGGGTACTTAACGTATCGGAATTATACCCTATATTATATCATGGGAAGCGCGTTTGAAATCGCGGTAATCGGGTGGTAAAATGTTTTTTGCTACGGGCTTGTAGCTCAGCGGTAGAGCGCGGGACTCATAATCCCTTGGTCGCGGGTTCAAATCCTGCCGGGCCCATCCAGCAAGCGAAAAAGTTTCGGCATTGTGTCGGAACTTTTTCGTTTTTTACGGGAAGCGTTCGCCGCTTCCGACGCTTCGCAGAAACGCTTCGTATTCGCCGCGCAAATCTTCCGATGTTTCATTGACTTGCGCGGCGCGAATGAGCGTGCTTGCCGCTTCCGCGGTTTCATCCGTGACCATCATGCGAACCGCGAGGAACGCCTGACGGCGCACGATGGCTTCGCCGTCCGCGAACGCTTCGCCGAGCGTATCCCAGTCCCACTCGTCGCCTAAGCCAACGCGACCGTAGACACACCAAACGCGCACCATCGGTGACGCATCGGTTTCGCCGCGTTTTTGCAGAGCGGCTAACGCTTCCGCGCCGAACCCGGTATCGCCGAGCGATTCGGCGGCGTAGCACCGCACCACTTCGTCGGGGTCGGTAAGGAGCGTCAGCAATGTTTCATTGACTTTCGGGGAGCGCGTTCCTATCCAGCCGAGCGACTCGGCGAGATTGGCACGTACCAGTTCGTCGGGGTGTGCAACCAGCGCGAGAAGCGGGATCACGGCGTCCCGCGCCCGCAAAATGCCGAGTGTTTCCACGACTTCCGCCAACACTTCGTCACTTGTTTCGGCTTGCAGACGTGCAATCAGCACCGGAACCGCTTGCGACGACGGGAGTTTGCGAATCGTTTGCGCCGCTATCAGGCGAACGTCGGTTTCGGGCGCGACGAGAGCGGCTAACAGATGCGGCGTCGGGTCTGTGTACGGGTCGGTGAACGAAAAAACGGGCATCATAGCGAGGCCCACATTTCCCGAACCTTGGTGAGCGAGTAGCGCACCAGTTCCGCGTCGCCGTAGAACGTTTCCAGCGTTATCGTGCCGTCGTACCCGCTTGTTTTGAGCGTTTTGAGTTCGCGTTTCCAGTCAATCGTACCCGCGCCGATGGCTAAATGATCGTCGGATTTGCCCTTGTTGTCGGAAACGTGAACGTGGCACAACCGGTCGCCGTAGCGCGATAACAGTCCGGCGGTGTTTGATTTGCGCCCGGTCGTGCCGATATTGGCGTG
>JACMIU010000153.1 GCA_014380985.1 Armatimonadota bacterium
CGATTTATCCCCCTCGGCGGGGTTGGCGAAATTGGTAAGAATATGTATGCCTATCAGGTACGCGATCAGATTTTGATTGTGGACTGCGGGCTGAAGTTTCCCGACGACGATATGTATGGGGTTGATGTCGTGGTTCCCGATGTGCGCTGGCTCGCGGAAAACAAGGACGCCGTGCAGGCAATCGTCATCACGCACGGTCACGAAGACCATATCGGCGGACTGGCATATATTTTGCCGCAGCTACCGGATGTGCCGGTTTATGGCTCGAAACTCGCGTTGGGTCTGGCGAAGGGAAGGCTTTCCGAGCGCAAGGTTTTGAGCCAGACCACGCTCCGCGAGTTCGCGCCGGACGATATTATGAGCATCGGCGTTTTCACCGTGGAGCCGATTCGCGTCGCGCACTCGATTCCCGATTCGTTCGCGCTGGCGATTCGCACCCCCGCCGGAACCGTGATTCACACCGGCGATTTCAAGTTCGACCAAACGCCGGTGGACGGATTGCTGTTCGATGTCGCAAAACTGTCGCGCATTTCGGAAGAAGGTGTCCTCGCGCTGGTTTCCGACACCACCAACGTCGAGCGACCCGGCTTTGTGCCTTCCGAGCAGATTGTCGCACAGACGTTTGACCGCATTATCCGCGAAGCACCGGGGCGCGTGATCATCGCGTCGTTCGCATCGCAGATTCACCGGATGCAAATGGCGGTCAATTCGGCGCAAAAATACGGGCGCAAAGTCGCTGCTATCGGGCGGTCACTGCAAAACAACTTCGAGTTTTCCGCCACCTCCGGCTACTTGACCGTGCCGGAAGGCATTCGCATTCGCGCCGAGGATATTGGCTCGATTCGCGCCGCCGAACTGGTGGTGCTGACCACGGGGTCGCAGGGCGAACCGCTCGCGGGTCTGTCGCGCATGGCTAACGACGACCACCGGCAGGTGCGGATTCAGGAAAACGACACGATTATTTTGTCGGCGTCCCCCATTCCCGGCAACGAGGACGCCGTTTGGCGCGTCGTCAACCGCTTAATCGAAAAAGGCGCGAACGTGATTTACGACACGATTATGCCGGTTCACGTTTCCGGTCACGGTTACGCCGAGGAACTCAAACTGGTACTAAATATCGTGAACCCGCGCTACGCGATTCCGGTTCACGGCGAGGCGCGAATGCTCCGCCGCTACGCGGTTATCGCGCAGGAAATGGGTTGGCGCAAAGAAGACGTTTTCCAAACGCAAATTGGCGATGTCTTAGAACTCAACGAAACCGAAGGCAAAGTTGTTGACCGTATTCCGAGCGGCGCGGTGTTGGTGGATTCGGGCGGCTCCGGCGCGATTCACGAAGTCGTGCTTCGTGACCGTCAGCACTTAGCCGAGGACGGCTTCGTTGTGGTGGTCGTCGGGCTGAACCGCGAAACCGGCGCGATTGTGTCAGGTCCCGAGGTGCTGTCACGTGGCTTCGTCTATATGGATCATAGCGAAGATTTAATCACCGAGGCGACCGACGCCGTGCGCGATTATTTCGCCGGGTTCCCCGCCAATTCGCCCCGCGAGATTGACGCGGTTCAGGGCGACTTACGGCAACTGCTGAAAAAACTGTTCGAGCGTCGCACCGGGCGTCGCCCGCTGGTGCTACCGATGGTGATGGAACTTTAGCCCCCGCAAAACCAAAAACGCCCCCGCGAATCTCGGATTCGCGGGGGCGTTTTGCCGGATTATAACAGACCGATGGACTTTAGCGCGGCATCTACCACCGTTTCCTCCGCCCCGATCAGTTCCACCAATGGTAACCGAACGTTCCCGACGCCCTGCCCGACCTTTGCCAGTGCGTATTTGAGCGGGGCGGGCGACGGCGCGGAAAACACGGCGCGGGTGACGGGAAGCGTCGGTAAAAACAGCCGGTTCGATTCCGACAAATCGCCCGCGAACCATGCGCGTATCGCCTCTTGCAACGTTTCGCCGCAAAGATGCGAGATAACCGACACCACGCCCGCGCCGCCTAATGCGAGCGTCGGCAGAATCGTCGCGTCGTCGCCCGAATAAATATCGAAGGTTTCCGGCGTCAGACGGGCGATTTCCGCTACCTGTGCGAAGTTCGCTGACGCTTCTTTCGTCGCCACGATATTCGGCGCGTCCTTCGCCAGCCTTGCCGTGGTGTCGGCGTCAATGTTGGTGATAGTGCGCGTCGGCACGTTATACAAAATCACCGGAAGCGGGGTCGCCTCGGCGACAGCGCGGAAGTGCCGGTACAAGCCTTCCTGCGACGGCTTGTTGTAGTACGGCGCGACCGCAAGCAGTGCGCCCGCCCCGGCGTCGTGCGCTTGTCGGGCGGTTTCAACGACGCGCCGCGTGTCGTTTCCGCCGACGCCCGCAATCACTTTGCTCCCACCGACGGCGCGAACCGCAGACTGCACGAGAGCGAACTTTTCCGCCCCGGAGGTGGTCGGTGACTCGCCGGTGGTTCCGTTGATGACCAGAGTATCCGAACCGTGCGCCAGCAGATACTGCGCCAGTTCTCCCGCCCGCACTGTGTCCACCGCGCCGCTTTCGTCAAAAGGCGTCACCATCGCTGTAACGACCCGCCCCCATCGCCCGTTTATTCCTCGCATATTTTTCACATCCTAAGTTGTCACAAAAAATCGGCAAGCGCGTTCTTTCGCGCTTGCCGATTAAGGTATACGTCCAAACCACGCCGCTCTGCAACCTATACCGATTTCGCCCGGCTTACTTTCGCCCCGCCAAATAACCCCACACATAAACATTCGGCGTCCACATATCCACCGTGTACTCGTTGGTGGCAGGATACAAGAAAATATCGAAATACGCTTCCGGCACGGGCCATTCATACGCATTCGGACGGCAACCGGGACCGAGCGAATACTGCATCGGCCACAACGCCCACGATTGGTCGGGCCAGTTGGGCCAGTCGAAGTTGCCGTACACCGTGATACCTTCGGGGGGAACCTGTCCGGTGGCGCGGTAATCAATCTGGAACGGGTTCTTGACCGGGTTCGCCCCGACCCCTGTGGTATACGTGATATTCGACGGGTTGCCGCCCGACGCGAACGCGCACGCCGCGACCGCCCCGGACAGATACTTTTTGTCGCCGGTCAGGAAGTGAGCGCGGCACAGTTCGATAGCGTCCGGCGTTGACCAGAAGCCGATAAACATCGGCTTACCGGCATCGGGCGTCGCCATTTTGTACGCATTGCCGCCCGCATACGAAAGCGCGGAATCGCCCTGCGCGGCTAAGGCGGCAATCGCTTTCGCTTTCATCGCGGCATCCGGCTTGCGCGATGCCGGAAGCGTTGCGTAAAGAAACGCGGCGTCACGCTGTACGGCGGTTCCATACTGGAAGACGTTGGGATTATCCGCCTTTAGCACCGTGTCTTCTAAAAACACGCCCTGCCACTTTGCTTCGCCAGTCAGGTCGTAGCAAAGAAGCGCGGCGTAGTTGCGTGCGTCGGTCATCTCCCACTTGATCTTGTCCTTGGTGCCGTCCGCTTTTCGCTTTTTGTAGTCGGCTTCGCCCCATTCCATCGCCTTCAGCGCGGACGTGCGATACGTCGCGGCAAGTTTCGGATCATATTTTGCCAGCAGTTTCGCCGCCCGTGCCGCCACGCCTGCATAGTACCACGATGCCCACGGGTCGGGTTGTGACACATACTGCGGTTTTCTTTGTTTCCACGAAATCTCAAACGGGCCGGGGTCGCCGTTGGTTTCAATCTGAAAGGGAACGCCGCCGTCCGGCTTTTGCAGTCGCCGGAACAGGTCGAGTTCAAACAACGCTTCCGTTAACACGTCCGGGACTCCCGCTCTCGGCGGAATGTTGAGTTTGATCTTCTCGAAATAAGCGGGGAAAACATCTAAAAGTTCAAGGTGCGCCATCGTGACACGCATATGAGTAACGCGGCGCGGGTTGAAATCGCCTGCGTCGTGGTAGCCTCCGTAAGCTTGCGGAACCGGCGTCGCGGTTCCCATCTTTTCCATCGCCTCGAAGTTTTCGCTTTTGCCGCCGTCTACCACGTTGTACTTTGTCTCGAACACCTCGGTATCTGCACCGGGGTAAAGGGCGCGGGGACGCTTGTACGTCGTGTACGGTTCGCCAAGCGCGACACCCGAACGCTGATGGAACAATCCGCGCATCTGTGTCACAAACGCTTTTTTCCACGTATTTTCGCCCACGGTAAATGGATAGGAGCAACCGACACCCTCGACCGCGACCCGGTATGTTCCCGGTGTTTTTAAGTCGGAATAGTCCAGATGGTATACGGCGGTTTTCGCGTAGTTCACCTCTCTGCCCAGCCACATTTTGTCGGCTTGATCTTTTCCTTTAGCAAGTTTCGCCGTGCCGGTCAATACCGGTTGATTGGTTTTGGCATCCACAACCGAAAACTTTGGTGGCGCGGCATACTCGTAGCCCCCCCCGGTTCCGAGCCAGATAGACAGAAAACCGACCTTGAGCGGATCGTCAGCACGGTAACCGATTTGCGGCGCGTGAACCGCCTCCGAGCGCACCGCCGCGTCGTCGGTAGAAAGCGCGAACTCGCCTTGCTGAACATTGATGCCCTCGGCGAAGCGCACCGTGAACTTTTTGCCGGAAGGAAGCGGCGCGGACAGTTTCAGATACACGACATGGCGCATGGCAAGGGTTCCGCCCGGTTGCACCTGATCGGTCGGTTTTGACTTTCGCCACAATGCGACTGGATTGATAACGGAGCCGCCGTCCCCTAAAACCACGGAATAGTTCGCTATTGCCTCGGTCGGGTCGTCTAACAGCGGGTCGCCGGTGAACGTTTCGTAATACTTAATGCCGTCGCGCTTCGCGCCGATCAGGTAGCCGACTTCCTGCCCGCCGCGCTTCAGAACAATGTTCTCGCCGTCTTTGCGCGTTTCGTCCCCGGCTTGCGGGAGGTACGGCTCATACGGCTTGATAGTCACTTTGCCCGCCTGAATCCCGACCGCGATAATATCGGGGGCGACGCGGTACGCTTCCACCACATTGGGCTACAGCGCGGTGCGCTTGCCGTATTTCGCATTTAGTTCGGCGCGGGCGGCGATTTCCTGACCCTTCCGCGCCGCTTCCTCTTTATCGGCGTCGGCTTGCGCCTGTTTTGCCGCCGCATCCGGCTCGGCGAGCGTCACAGAATCCACTTCGACATCCACCGAGCCATCGCCGCCCCAGTCGCCCTGCAGTTGCCACTGCTTGATTTTTGCCGCGTCTACCGTGCCTTTCGCGCCGGTAGCGTTCGGCTTGGCGATAGTCGCGCCGCCTTTCGGGTAAATCGTGACGAAGCCTTCGGTCGCCTTGCCGGGTAGCGGATACTCAAACGTCGCGCCGCGCTTTTCCGCGTCGCTTGCTGCATTGATGGTGTCATCATTCAACACCATTTTCAATGTTTTGAGCGTGTTTTTCTCGCCGACCTTGACGCGCACTACGGGGCAAAGACTCGCCGATGCCGACAAATCGAGTTCCACATTCGCGCCCGCCCCCCCCTTCGGGCTAACGCCTTCGCCGCGAATAA
Organism: Armatimonadota bacterium; assembly: GCA_014380985.1. Taxonomy (GTDB): domain Bacteria; phylum Armatimonadota; class Armatimonadia; order Armatimonadales; family Armatimonadaceae; genus JACMIU01. Next base: position 5,517 of record JACMIU010000153.1, read on the forward strand.
TGACGACGCCGTTTTTCGTCTCCACTTTCTTCTCCCACGAGAGGTAGGCGAACAAGAGCGGCTGGTCGAAATCGGCGATAACCTTGCTACCGGCTTGCGCCGCGCCAACTACCGCCGGGGAAACCCCGACCGGTGCGCCCGGCGACGCGGTGCAGGACAGGGCAATCAGTAGCGACAGCGAGACCAAACTGACGACAACAAGCGGTTTGGCATGGGTAGTACCCTTCGGCAAATCTTTGAGTAAGGTCATGATAAAAAACTTTCCTTTGTTTTGTGTGCGCCCTATCGCGGCGTATCGGTAGGCAAAAGAAGAACCGGGTTAATTTGGTATCGCCATTCGGGAACGCGCTCCCCTTGAGGAAGCCACTGCGGCGTTTGCCCGTTCATCAAAGCGTCGAGCGTTTCAAACAGGTAGCGCACCAATTCCGCCGGGTTGTTCTCCATGCGGATAATATCGGGATGCCACGCGAGAAGCGCGGACGAACCGGCGTTCGTGTGCGTGGCGACGCGCACGTCTTTACCGGGTCGCAAGCCGAGCCGGTATAGTGCCATCAGCACACTTTGCGCCTGCATATCGTTCGCGCAAACAAACGAGTCGGGCGGATTTTCGCCGCCGAATATCCGCAGGGCAAGGTCGAACCCGGCAGCATACCCGCTTGCCGAATCGGATTCACCCTCCGGCAGATGACCCAACGGTGGCATCGGGATCAAACCATGCGCGGTCATTGTCGCCTTATAAACGGCGTAATTCGATTCGCTAAACTTCGCTGAAAAAAACCACGGCGCGATTTGTTGACAACCCTGCGCGGCAAGTGCGGTAATCCCCATCCGCACCAGCGTTTCGTCTCCCTGACCGAGAATGTAGTTCGCCGCCCCGGCATAGGCGACGACCGGCACATCCTGCGCTTCGATCCAGCGCGAAACGGCGTGTTCGACACCGATGGCGATAAGACCGTGTACCGCCCCCCCGGCGATTTTTTCGCGGAGCGGTTGCGGAACGGGTTCTGCGTTCAGTGGCGCGGGCGGCTCGTTTTCGGTTTGCGGAAGCAGAAAATGAAGCGACAGACGCGCTTCGTTTCGCGCCGCCAAATCTCGTATCTGACCAATCAAAAGTCCCCAGAACGGCGACGCTCCATGTAGCAGGAAAAAATCCGGGTCGCACAAAAGCGCGATGTTGCGAAGGCGCAAACCGGGCGAAACGTATACACCGCTTCCTTGACGCCGCACCACGATATTTCGCTCTTCGAGCCGCGCCAGTGCTGCATCGAGCGTGGCGTGCGATATGTTCCACTCTTCGCGGAGGACGCGCACGGTCGGCATTTTGGCGGACGGGCCAAGTTCGTGCGCGAGATCGAGAAGGCGTTCCGTCGTCTCATCCACTTTGCTGGGGGCTTTTGGAATCATCATCTAATTGTTTCGATACACATAGGGTATAGCGTTTCGGTTGGTTTGTCAAGCCCAAAAAACCGCCCCTGCCTTGAGAGGAGGGGCGGTTTCTTTTCGTGATGTTTCGCTATGGTTTCGCGGGTTTCGGCGCGGTCTCCGCAGGTTTTGCGAATACCGAGCCGGGGATAGCGGCGTTGACCTGTATCGTGGTGAACACCACGTTGACTTCGGACACGCCACCGACCACCTGACGCATTTTGAACGGAAACACAATACCACTCACCGTGCGAAAATCGCTGGTGAAACTTTGCGTCGGGGTCGAGCCTTCGGCGGTTTCAATCACAATATCGGTGCGAATCGGCAGTTTGGTTTTGGTATCGTAATAGGTCACGATGGGTTTGCCGCCGCGTTTCGGGGTCAGCCGAATCGCATACGTGTTCGCCGCGCCGACTTTGCGAAGCCCTACCATCTCGGCTTTGCTATACGCTTTTCGCCAGTTCGGGTTTTGCATATCGTCGCCTTGCGATTTCAGTTGCGTCAGTTCCGCGCCAGTCACGGCTTGCAAGCCCTTGAGCGGGTCGCGGCTCCATCCCGTTTTGCCGTCGTAGCCCTTCTCGAACTTTCCGAAGCCGGAGATTTCCTGCGACGAGTAGATTTTGTCGGGGAACGAAATGCGCGTTTCGACTTGACCGGTGATTTTCTGCGCCGGGATGGCGAGAGTGCCAATCATTACAATCGTCTTCATTTTCGACAGTGCGGCAGTGCCGCCGCTGGCTTTAGTGCTGGCATCCAGAATGCTTGCCGCCGAGGGCAGTTTCACTGCCGGTTTCGCAGGGACTTTTTGCGCCCACGCGGACGGCGAGCAAACGGCGAAAGCAGTAAGTAGCGCGGCTACCGCGCAAAACGAACGGTTCATGGTTGAGTTTCCTTTACAATGGGTGTGTTCAAAAAGTTTAGTGCGGCGTCCAGAACGGGGTCGCCGGATGCGGACGCGGCGAGCAATGCGGGCGAAAGCGGCACGGTTATATCCGGGGTTACGCCGCGTCCTTCGAGCAGGACGCCTTTCGGGGTGCGAAAATCGCCGAAAACAAACTGCAACCGCCCGCCGTCGGGAAGGGTGACAATCTGCGACGGTAGTACCGCTCCGGCGGTTTGGCGTCCGATAACCGTGGCGCGCCCCGCCTCCTGCAAACCGCCCGCCATAATTTCCGAGGTACTGACCGAGCCTTCATCCACCAGAATCACTACTTTTCCAGCGAAGCGCGGCGATTGCGGCACGACGGGAAACTTCTGCGCCATTTCCCGCGTTTTCATCGTGCCGAGATTAAACTCTTTCGCGGTCAGGGTTCCGGCGATAGAGTTCGCCATGACGCCGAGACCGCCGCGGTTGCCGCGCAAATCGAAAATGATTGCCGGTGCGCCTTTGGCGGCAAAGTCCGTCACGGCGTCCTTCACCGGTTGCAGGAGCGGCATCAAGAAAATCGAGAAGCGCACATAGCCGACGCCGCCTGCGAGCGTTCGGGTTTCGATGTCGGCAGGAATCGGCGGTAACGCGGCGAACGTCACCTTTGGCACGACCGATTTTCGCGGCGTCACCGTGAGCGTTTTCTCCGCGCCGGTCGCGTCCAGCACGGTGAGCGGGTACGGTGTGCCGACCACGCCACCGAGAACGCTTTGCATCGTCGCCCAAACCGCGTAGCGCGGGTCGGCGTTCGCGTCGGCTTTTACGATGGCTTCGATAGCCGGGGCGACCGGCTTTTCCTTGATAGCCGTGATCCGGTAGCCGGGCAGTACGCCACCCTCCGCACCCGCGCTACCGGGGGTCACGCGCACCACGGTCAGTTGGTTATCCACCAACTGCGCGGTGATTCCGGTTTCGCCGGGAACGCCAGTTGCCATGCCGGGCGTCGCCTGTTTCGCCGCGCCGAGTGCCGATGGCGGAATCGCGCCAAAGTGCGATTCCTTCAGTTCGGCGAGCATGGCGTTCAGCAGGACGTAAAACTCGGCTTCGTCTTTTGCCGCGTTGACCTTTGGCAGATACTTGGCGCGAACGGCGTTCCAGTTCACGCCGTTCATTTTAGGGTCGTAGTAGCCATCACGCACCTTACGCCAGACGAAATCAAAGATTTGCGGGCGCGTCGCCGGGGCTACCGGTTTCGGCGCGGTTAATGTGGGAACCGGCGGCGCGGCGAACGCCGGTGCGCCTAAGAATACCGCCAGTGCGGCGGCTTGCCAATTTTTCATCATGCTTTTAGCAATATACTTTCTTTTTGAAAGGCGTGCGCGGCGAACAGCACCGCGACAACGGCATAAACGAGCGTGGTGATGCACGCCACGCCGACGAACGCCGGGTTCCACACGCCTTCGAGGGCTTGCTTTAGAACCAGCGAAGCGTTGGTAATCGGAACCAATGCCCAGTAGAGGGGAGCCTCCGATTTCAGCACGAGCGACATCATCGCGCCGAGTGTGCCGACCAACATCACCGGGGCGAGGTACGACTGCGCTTCGCGCTGATTGCGGGCGAACGTCGAAACGGTAAGCAGAATCCCCGCCCCCATCACGCAAAGCGGGATCTCGACCAGAAACATCGCCGCGACTCCGGCAAAGGTAAGCGTCAAGCCCGACTTCGCGAGAAACGAGAACGCCGGTATCGGCAGATAGAAGGGCCAGATGAACCCGATTACCGAGCAGAACCCGCCGAGCATGGCA
>JACMIU010000154.1 GCA_014380985.1 Armatimonadota bacterium
CGGGCGCGTCGCTCGTGACGATTCACGGTTCCGGTGGCACGGGCAAAACGGTTCTCGCCACGGTTGCCGCAAGCATCCACGCGGCGACGCGGAAAAGCGCGGTGGTTTTCGTAGACCTTGCCGGTCTCGGCGCGGACGCTTCCGCCGACGCGATTTACGCGCTTATCGGAACCGCGCTGGGAATCGCCGACGCTTCGGAACCGGCGATACGCGCTTTTTTGCGCGAACGGCGCAGTGGAGTAGACGACCGTCGTCTGCGAGACGATTTCTGCCTGCTGTTTCTCGACAATGCCGAGCATCTTCTTCCCCGAATCGCGTTTTGCGTTGCCACGCTTTTGCGCGAAGCGGCTTCCACCGATACGATTTTAGTCACCAGTCGTGTGCCGCTGAATGTGCCGGGGGAACGGCTTCTTTCGCTCGCGCCGCTTTCCACGGTGAACGCCGCATCCGACGCGGTGCGCTTTTTTCAAAACGCGGCGCGGTCGGCACGTCCCGCAGACGACGGTCGTTCCGCAGACGACGGTCGTCCTGATTTGCGCCTTGATGCGTCGGAAGCGCAAAGCATGGTGACGATGATTTGCCAGCGGCTCGACGGCTTGCCGCTCGCTCTGGAACTGGCGGCGGCGCGACTTCGCTCGTTGCCACTCGCCGAACTGTTCACACAGATTTGCGCCCCGTCCGATGTGCCGCTTCCGCTCTTGTCGGGCGGGGCGACGGTTGCCCCGGCGCGTCAGCAATCGCTGGCGAACACGCTCCATTGGAGTTGGTCGCTTTTGTCGGCGGAACAACGACTCTTGTTGTCGCGCCTCGCCATTTTGCGCGGCACGTGGACGAGCGACACGGCAGACGCGGTGGCAGGGTTCGCGCCGCTTGTGCCGGGTTCGGCACTGATGGAGCATATCGCCGCGTTAGTCAACCACTCGCTGATTTATTCGGCGGCATCGCCGGAAGGCGAACCGCCGCGTTACCGCACCTTTGAACTGGTACGCACCTTCGCGCTGGAGCAACTGCCGCTACAAAGCGAAGCGTTCGGCGGGCGCGGCGCGGTGGAAGCGCGGTTTGCCGCGTGGGCAAGAGATTTTGCCGAGGAGGGCTACAATGGCTTGTGGACGCCGGACGCGGCGCGGTGGACGACACGCCTTGTTGCCGAGGAGAACAACCTGCGGGCGGCAATGGATGTGGCGAGTGCTCAAACCGCGCACGACATCGCGCACGGCATTGACCCGCTCTGGTGGCGGCAGTCGCGCTTTCGGGAGGGTTTGCTCTGGCAAACCGCCGCACGACGCAAAGCCGAAGCGGAAAACAACGCTTTTCTCGTCGCCACGGCGCGGCTTAAAGAGGAGCAGTTTCGCTACAATTTGGGCGAACCGCACCGCGCCCGCCCCGCATTCGCCGCCATGATAGCCCTGCTTCTGGAGCGCGGCGACACGAAAACCGCGACCTACCTGCTTCATTCACAAGCGATTCTTATGCTTTCCGACGGAGCGTTCGCCGCCGCCGCCGACGCAATGCACGAGGGCTTACGTTACGCCGAGACAATCGCCGAAAGCACCGGGAATCGCACCCTGCTTGGCTATCAGAAACGCGGTGTCGCCGTGGTCGCTTGCGCGTTCGAGAATTATCCGTATGCCGAAACGCTCTGCCATCAGGCACTCGCCATCATGCAAACCGCCGCGAATGTCGGCATGGAAATGATCACGTTGCC
>JACMIU010000155.1 GCA_014380985.1 Armatimonadota bacterium
ATTCGGTTCAACGCCGCGCACGTCGGCGGCAAATACGAAGCCGTCAACGCCGCCGCTTACGATGCGCCGGGCGGCGACACGCTCGCAAAAATGGTGGAAGTGTCGCTGTCTGACATGAGGATTCCCCGCCGCTTGTCGGAAATCGGGTTGCGCGAGCAGCACATCGAAGCCGTCGCGCAGGAAGCCATGACATCGGGTAGCACGAAAGCGAACCCGCGCCCGGTGACGCTGGACGACGCCCGCGCTGTGCTTTTGTCGTGCCTGTGAGAAGCGGTACAATACGGCGACACTTAGAAAGAATCAGTGAACGATGGCTCTATACGATTTGCTCGTTATCGGCGGCGGTATCAACGGACTTGGCATCGCGGCGGACGCGGCGGCGCGTGGCTTATCGGTGTGCATTGTGGAGAAAGGTGACTGGGGCGGCGGCACGACCTCGGCGTCGTCACGCCTGATTCACGGCGGTTTGCGCTATTTGCAACACGGCGAGATTGATCTTGTGCGCGAATCGCTCAAGGAGCGCGGAACCATCGTGCGCCAACGTCCGCATTTGGTTCATCCGATTTCGCTGTTGATTCCGGCGTACAAAACCGCGCCTTTGCCGAAATGGATGGTGGGCGTCGGCTTGGGGATGTACCACGTGCTTGCCCGCGACCCCCTGTTTCCCGCGCCCGCCCCGGTGTCCTTCGCAGACGCCCGAAAGCGCGAGCCGGGCTTGAACCCTGACGGCTTGACCGGGGGCTTCACGTACCCCGACGCGCAAATGGAGTTTCCCGAACGCTTTTGCGTGGAACTGGTGCAGGAAACCGTGGCGGCGGGCGGTACGGTGCGTTCGTCCACGCAGGTGGTGGAGTTGCTTGCCGAAAATAAGCGTGTTACCGGCGCGATCTTGTGCGACGATTTGACCGGCGAAACGTCCGAACTACGCGCTTCCGTGACGATAAACGCGGCGGGTCCGTGGGTGGATGTGGTGAGCCGGTTGCTTCCCGAAGCCGCCCGTCCCCCGCGCATGATGGGCGGCACGTGGGGAACGCACCTTGTTCTGCCCGTGCGCCCCGACACAGCGTCCCCAACCGGTGCTATCTACGCGAACGCCCGCAAGGACGGTCGCCCGTTCTTTCTTTTGCCGTGGGACGACCGCCTGTTAGTTGGAACCACCGACGTTAAATACACTGGCGACAACCCTGATACGCTGGAAGTCGAGCCGTGGGAGATCGAATACCTGCTGGCGGAAACAAACCATTTGTTTCCCGGCGCGAACTACGTCCCCGGCGACGTGCAAACCACGACCTGCGGGGTTCGTCCGCTACCCGCGTCGGACAAGAACGCGGGCGCAGTGACGCGGCGTCACTTCTTGGTAGATCACGGCGCGAAGCACGGCGTTCACGGTCTGGCATCGGTGGTCGGCGGCAAACTCACCACGTACCGTAGCCTTGCCGAAGAAGTCACCGACTGGGTTTTGCGGACGCTGGGCAAAACGCCGGTGCTTTGCTCGACCGGCTATGTCCCGCCCGATGTGCCGACTGTGGCAACACTTCATTCGGCGACCGCGCAGACTCTGCGCCGCCTCGGTTTGCCGGTGTCGCTTGCCACCGGCTTGGTCAAACGCTACGGCGCGGCGAGTGCCGATATTTTAGCGCGGGTGGAGCGTGACCCGACTTCGGGGACGTTTGTCGCGCCGAATACGCCGTGTATAGAGGCACAGGTCGTCCACGCAGCGAAGTCCGAGTTCGCCCGCACGGTCAGCGATATTGTGCGCCGCCGGTTGATGCTGTTTCCCCCGACAGCCGAAGCGATAGCCGGAGTGCGCCGCGTTGTGCAGGAACGTGGCTTACGGCTTGACGGGTAATCACGCGAAACCATCGTATTGCATTCCGAGTACCTCCCTGTTATAGTAGGGCATGAACGCCGCTCCCCAAAATAACGAGCCGACGAATCACCGCGTTCAAGGTCTCGACTCGATTCGTTTTGTCTGCGCGTTATGGGTGTTATTCCGGCATTCCGGCGGTCCCTTTCCGGGCGGCAACTCCGCCGCCGAAAACCTCGTTCAAAGCGCGTTCATGGGGTTAATCAGCGGGCAAGCCGCCGTGATCGTTTTTTTCGTTATTTCCGGTTTTTGCATCCATTATCCGTTTCGTCACGGGCGCGTGGTAGACCTGCCCTCTTTTTATAGCCGTCGCTTGGTGCGTATCGCCCTTCCCGTGCTTGCCATGTTCGCCGCCGGGTATCCGTTGGGGTTCCGTTTGCCGCAAGGAGGATTACAGCAAACGGTTTTGTGGAGCATCGTCGCGGAAGTCATCTACTACATTTTGTATCCGATTGTATTGTTGCCGCTATCGAAGCGATTCAACTGGACAATCCTGCAAATTGCATCTTTCGGCATCACTTTCCTTCTATTGCTCGTTAGCCTGTTCTCAAAATCTTATGTGAACAACGGAAATTATATAGACTTCGGGATCGGATGGACTTGGCTTCTCGGATTGCCTTGCTGGATATTAGGATGTGTTCTTGCTTCTCGAAGCGACGTTTTTCTGATGACGCCAAAACCGCGAATATCCGTTTGGGCGTGGCGGTTCGGTGCGATTGTGTTGAGTGCATCTGCCAATCTGCTTCGATGGCACAATCCGCTCGGCTTCAGCATCAGTTACACGTGGAGTCTAACTCTATTCAGTATCTACGTCTATTTTTGGCTTGCCAACGAGATTATCTATTACAAAACAGCGAAACCTAACGCCTTTCTGGAATCCGCCGGACTGTGGAGTTACTCGCTGTATCTGTTTCACGTTCCCTCGCTGATGTTTTTGTACAAGGCCGTCCAGACGTATTCGGCAAATCAGGGGGGTGCAATCTGGCTGACAAAGATTGCGCTGGTCTTGTTGTTCTCGTTTGTTTTCTACAAACTCTTTGAAGCACCCTCACAGCAACTCGCCACGTGGATAGGAAAGAAGTTGTCCCCCAAGCCGACGGTCACGGCTTGATGATGTTTGCACGGGGCGCGGTCTAACCCTCGCCGGGTGACGCCGTGCCTTTGGCAAACTTTTCCCGAAGTTTCGCCGCGTACCCGGCGAACTCGTCCGAGGTAAGCGTGTCCACCAACAGGTAGTCCACGCCCGACATATATGCCGACATCGCCGCGACATTAAGCGATGCCTCACTTCGCCCCGGCGCGAGTAATATAAAAATCGCAAAGTCGCCGTTGCTCCGGGCGTTGAGCAAAAACGGCAACAGTTCAAACGCCGACGCATCGCCGATTTTTTCGTGAACCACGACGAGTTGCTGACCGGTGCGGTAAAACGCGCTGTCCCCCCCGTTCAAAGTACGCTCTGCATCGGCGATTATCTCAACGTCCGTCCATCCACCTTGCAAAAGCGCGTTGCGCCACTCGTTGCGCCGAGTCGGTTCCACGTTCGGCGCGACCATAACGGCACGGTATTTTGTTTCTTCCATCGGTTCGTATCCTTTCAAATGCGGTAGCAGTTGCGCCCGACCGCGAGCGAGCATCCATTTCACGGTTCCTTCGGGGCGGTTCAGCAAGTCGGCGATTTCGCGCACGGTGTTGCCGTGCCGGTAAAACAGGGAAAGAGTGCGGGCGTAATCTTCGGGAAGCGTGGTTAGGGCGCGCTCCACATCCATTCGCAGGTGTGTTGTCATGGGGGCGTCGCCGGGGTCGGCTACGGCGTCGGGCGTTTCGCCGAACAGTTCGCGCCGGGTTTCGCGCCGCCGTGTTATACGCCGCGCTTCGTTGCGGACGATGGTGCATAGCCAAGCGGCAAAAGTTTCGGGAGTACGCAGAGAGTTGGCGCGAACGCAGGCACGAACGATTGCCTCGCACACCGCGTCCGCCGCGTCGTCGTAGCGGCGCGTTTCGGAGTATGCGGCGGCAAATAGTGTTTGCCGGTGCCGGGCGATGAGCAAGGCGAGCGCGTTTTGGTCGCCGTCTGCCGCCCGTCTCGCTAACTGTTTTTCATCGTCCACGCATAGTAGACCGCGCCGTAGGGGGTTTTGGTTGGCGCAAGCGACTGATTATTTCGCCGCTTCGATCAGCGCAGCGACGCAGTGCGCGTCCCACTGCGTTCCCGCGCCGTTTTGCAGAACCTTTTGTGCGGCGTTTGGCGTCATGCCTTTGCGGTACGGGCGGTGGTTGGTCATCGCCGCATACGACGACGCGACGTTCAGAATCCGCGCCAGTAGCGGGATTTCCTCGCCGACAAGCCCCGCCGGGTAGCCGGTTCCATTCCAGTTTTCGTGATGATACAAAACCGCTTCCACCGTGTCCACATCGTCCACCGTGGAGCCGACCAGCATCGCGCCGATTTTCGGATGCTGTTGCACCACGGCAAAATCGTCGTCGCTCAATTTGCCCGGTTGGCGCAGAATCCGCTCATCAATACCGACCTTGCCCACATCGTGCAGAAGCGCGGCAATATCGAGCGACCGTTTCTGCTCCGGCGTCAAGCCGAAGTTTTCCGCGATACGGCGCGAGTAAATCAGCGTGTCCTCGCTTTGGCGGCGCGTCATACGGTCTTTGGCGTCAATCGTGGCAATCAGCGTGTCGAGCATTCCGAACGACACCACGGTTTCGCGGAGCGATTCGCGCACCCGCTCGGCTTCGTGCGAGTTGCCCCCGGTCTGGTCGGCGCGTTGTCGTTCCTCGGCAACATCGTATGCCGCCGACGCATTCGCGGTTTCTTCGGGAAACAGCGCGTAGCCGACCGCGATATGAAGCGGAATCGTGTCGCCACCGGGCGAGCGCATTCCGATACCGTCCACTGCCGCACGAAGCCGCAAAATATACGGGACGATTTCGTCGCGGTGCATCTGCGGCGCGATAATCCCGAACTCATCGGGTCCGATTCTGGCGAGAGTGTCGGTGGTGCGGCAACAAACGGCGATTTCTTTGGCGAGGCGCGTTAAAAGTTCGTCGCCGGTTGCCCGCCCGAACGCTTCGTTGAAATATCGGAAGTTATCCAAATCGAGGCGCAAAATCGCCATCGGTTGCGCGGATGTATTTCCGCCCGGATCGGCTTCCTGCAGTTTGCGGTGAAACGCCCGGTGGTTGAGTAACCCGGTGAGCGGGTCGTAATCGGCGCGGGTAATCGCTTCTTTCAGCAATTGCTCGCGTTCGGCTTCCAGAGCCTTGAAGCCGGAAATATCGCGGGCGACGGTAACGATTTGCGACACCGTACCATCGCTTCCCACAATCGGCGTAACAACCACGTCCCACCAAATCGGGGTTCCGATAGCGGTTTTGGCGACGCCTTGAAACCGCTCAGTTCCGCCTTTAAGCGCGGTTTGCAAAGCGCGACGCGCCACCGGTCGGTACGATTCTTGAAACAAAAGCGTCCACTCCGCGCCAATCAGCGGGGCGAAATCGCCGATTTCCATCAAAGCCTTACCGCTACGGTTAATCTGTAGCAATCCGCCTTTCAGGTCCAGCGTCAGTATACAATCCGGGGTGCTTTCCGTGAGGCGACGCAGATATTCGGCACGATTGCGGTATCGCTCCATCAAATCGCGCTGCTGGGTCACTTCCTGCGCGAAACCCAAAACGAGGCGCGTCGCGCCGCTATGGTCGCGTCCGAATACGGTTTCGCGGGCGCGAAACCAGCGCACCGCACCGTCTTCGGCGGTTCGCCGGTAATCATACTCGATCACGGATTCGCCGGTAGCGAATCGCGCCCGACTTTCGGTTTGCCGGGCGGCATCCTCCGGCACAAGCGCGGAAGTCGCATCCTCACCGATGGGGGCGAAACGCCAGTCGGAATCGCGGTTGATATATACGTTTTCGTTCGCGTGAATGTCTTGCAAATAAACGATTTCGGGAGCAAGTTCGATCATCTGCTCCACAAGGCGACGCCCTTCCTGCGCTTCGACGGCTTCTACTACTTGCCCGGTCTGATTCTGCAGACAAACAAAAACGCCATCGGGGCGGGGCGTAACAAAGACCTGATAATTTTGCTCGGTGTCCGCGAACGAAAGCGGGAAACTATTCGTGATTTGATCACGCAGGGCGTCGCGTAGCCGGGAAACGAGTTCGCTGTCGCCCTTGCCCGCGTCGGGAGCGAATGCGGCGAGGGGACGTCCTTGCAAGGCATCGGCGGGGCGACCAA
>JACMIU010000156.1 GCA_014380985.1 Armatimonadota bacterium
GTTCGCGCCGAAATGCAAGCGGCGCAGAGCATCAGTTTTCTCGGAATCGTTGCGGGTGCGGCGGCGTTCGCGGGCGGATGGAACTGGTTTCGCCGCGTCGCGCTTCCGGCTCTCGCGCTTCTCGCACTTGCCATGCCGCTTCCCGCCCCGCTTCTTCACGACGCCACGGCGCGACTGCAAACCCTGTCGGCATCGGGGGCGCAGGCACTGCTAAACGTCACCGGGTTCGCGCCGGTAACGCGAAGCGGCAACGTTCTGATTATGCCGCAATACACGATGGACGTAGACACGCCCTGCTCCGGCTTGCAAACCCTGCTGACCGCGATTGCCCTGTCGGTCGCGCTCGCTTTGCTCTCCGACCTGCCCCGCGCTCGTTCGCTGGTGCTAATCAGCCTCGCGGTTCCGGTTGCCATTTTGTCGAACGTGCTACGAATCGCGCTTATCGGCGTTATCGGCGAGTGTTTCGGGGCGACGCCCGCGCACAACCTGCACGACGCCAGCGGCTACTTAGGCACGGTTTTTTGTTCGGGACTTTTACTTTTTGCGATGTGGAGGATGGGATGTCACCGTCTCGCCGGACAGCCTTTATTTTAGCCGGAGCGTTCGCGCTCACGATAGTGGCGGCGCGGCTGATTCCCGCGCCGGATTCGGTCGCGCCCACGCCCCCCGCCGCGCCCTTGCCGCAAAAGTTGGGGGCGGATTTTGCCAGCGGGCGCGTGACCGACGAAACCACATCCGCCACCCGCGCAATGCTTGCCGCGCAAACGCAAATCGCCACCCGAACCTACCGGGATGCCCACGGACAAACCCTGCAAGTCATCCGCATTATCGGTAGCGACCGGAACGCCCTGCATGATCCGCGCTCGTGCCTTGCCGGTGTCGGTTGGCGCATCGAGGACGACCGCACGGAAACCGCGAACGGGGTTTCCGTGCGCGTTTGTCGCCTTGTCGGCGAAGGCAACCGCGTCCCGCTTCTGGTCGCTTACGGCTATGTTGGCGAAAACGGTGCGGTTATCGCCGACCCGTCGGCGATTCGTGCCAAACTTCTATATCAGGCACTGGTCGGCGGCGCGGCGAAATCGCTTATTTTCCTGCGACTGATCACGCCGGACACATCGGGGCAACCACAAGCGGCGCGGGGGCGGTTGCGATCATTAGCCGCCGGTTTAATTCGCGCCCATGCCACCGCCCCGAAGCCGTGAGCGATTTTGCGTGAAACCCTTGCGCGTTGCGGTCGGTCAAACCGCGTATACCGTGATTTACTTTTTTCGACGATTTGCCGGTTTTCTTGCCGCGCTTTGCTTCCTCTGCGCGAGCGACCGAGCGGGCGCACAGGATATTCCCGTTCCTATCCCCGTGCCGTCGCCGGTTCCCGTGCCGCAAGGTGGTGCTGATATTCCGCCCGAACCGACGCCGAAAGTGGGACAACCGGATAACGAACCGCTTTCCACGTCACCCGTGCCAATCACTTCGATTTTGTATCCCGGTTCCACTGTGCGAACGTTTCGCGGCAAAGACAATTTTGGCTTTCGGCTGGAAGGCGATTTGCGCTACCGGAGCGTGACCGGGCAGGGCGAGCGAAGCGGCACGTATGTTTCCGCCGGACGATTAACCGGGGACTGGGTTCGCGCCAATCCGAACAACCGCGACGAGCGCGGCGGAGTCCGCGTTCAACTGCTTCTCGAAACCGACACCCGCGGTACAGGCATCGAATCGGTGCGGTTGTCGGAGGCTTACGGCTATTATACGTTCTTGTCGGGGGGCGTTTCCGCCCGTGCCCGCGTCGGTCAGTTCGTGATACCGTTCGGACTGCTTGCAGTGTACTCAACCCCGCTTCAACCTGTGCAATCGTTGTACGAAAAAGCACTCGGTTTGCGCGTGGATACCGGCGTCATGCTCGAAGGGCGTTACGGCGACTTTCGCTACGCCGGTTCCGTAACCGCCGGAACGGGCCCGAACCAATTCGAGATTGATCGTAGTACCTTGCTTGCGTTCCGGTTGTCGCGGTCGGTGGTACTACCGAAAATCGGCTTGACCGAGATCGGCGGTTCGCTTCTTTCCGGCGACTTGCCCGAAACCAACTTCGACACGCTTTTGCCCCCGTCAGGAACCACCGATTTGCGAACCGGAGTGAAAAGCACCCGTTTCGCCGCCGACGCCCAGTTGTTCCGCGATCCGTGGACGGTGCGCGGCGAACTTGTTTTTGGCGGAAGCGAGCAGGAGCCGGTGTACGGCTATTTCGTCGAGGGCGATTATCGTTTCACCAAAAGCGTTTCGGCGGTCGCGTACAGTCGGCGATGGGATTTTCCGGGCAAGCCAAGTCGCGCCACCTCTATCGGTTTTGGCGCACAGTACACACCGCCTATCGGACGAAACGAACAATCCTACCTGACTATTCGCGCCTTATTCGAGTTTGAGCGCAACGTTCCGATGACGGGACAGGGAGGCGCACAGGTATATCGCCGACTGACGTTGCAAACGTATTTATCGTACTGATGCGGTTTCGCCCATTCAAAGCGCGGCAAGCGGTTCGCTCGGTAACGCGGTTAGGGACAGGTCATCCGTTCCCCGCCCTGCTTGGTAGTGGTAGTAGCCGGTCGCGGCGATCATCGCGCCGTTATCAGTGCAAAGTACCGGGGGCGGATAAAACAGGCGTAGCCCCGCCTTGTCGCAAGCGTCTCCCATTGCCTCGCGCAGCCGCTCGTTCGCCGCGACGCCCCCAGCGAGAAACACCCGCGAAACGTCGGTTTCCCGTGCCGCTGCGACGGTTTTACGCACCAGAACATCCACCACCGCTTCCTGAAACCCGGCGGCAAGGTCGGCGATTTTTGGCGCGACAAAGGACGGGTCGGCGTCCGCGCTTTTGCCGGTACTTCCGGTTAGGGCGTTTCGCACGGCGGTTTTCAGTCCGCTAAACGAAAACTCGTCGGTTCCCGGAAGGTAAGCGCGGGGAAGTTTCACCGCGCCGGGGTTCCCGGCTTTCGCCGCTTCCTGAATCGCGGGTCCACCGGGATATGGCAATCCCATCAGTCGGGCGCACTTGTCGAACGCCTCGCCCGCTGCGTCGTCGCGGGTGCGTCCCAAAAGCCGGTAGTCGCCATGTCCGCGCAGGTGAAACAGGTCGGTATGCCCCCCCGACACCACGAGTGCGACAGCGGGAAAATCCGCTTCCACGTGAGTCAGAAAGTTCGCGTACAGATGCGCCTCGATATGATGAACGCCGACTAATGGGATGTTCGCCACCATCGCCAGTGCCTTTGCCGCCGACACGCCGACAAGAAGCGCACCGAGCAAGCCGGGGCGGTTCGTCACCGCGATTAGCCCGATGTCGGCGAGCGTGACGCCCGCGTCGCTAAGCGCGGCGCGAATCACCGTGTTGATGTTTTCCACATGGCGACGGGACGCGACTTCCGGTACAACGCCGCCAAATCGGGCGTGTTCGAGCATTTGCGACGCAATCACCGACGAGCGAATGACGCGCCCACTTTCAACCACGGCGACCGCGGTTTCGTCACACGACGTTTCGATGCCTAAAACGTTCATCGCGTTTTTGCCCCGGCGATGGTCTTGTCGCCCTCTACCGCCGCGATGGCTTCGCGCAGTAGCAACGATTGTTCGACCCGCGTTTCGA
>JACMIU010000015.1 GCA_014380985.1 Armatimonadota bacterium
TGCCCAACACCTCGGATGTCACGGTCGGTTGCGTTTCCACGACAACCATTTTCACCGGTTCGCCATCCGCGAGGGCGTCCGCCCCTTTGGCGAGAAGCGCGGCACGTGTCGCCTCCGCATCTAATGCGTAGCCAACCTGCTCCGGCGTTGTAATCTGCAAAACGCCGCCGACCATTTTGGCGCGGGCGGACTTCGGCGACACGGCGATTTTCTTGCCCACCGCTTCAATTTGTGCGGCGAGCGGTTTTTCGTCTACCTTGAACGCGGGCTTGATGTTCACCGGATATTCTTTTTCGGCGTGGAGAAGTCGCTCCCACACGCTTTCGTTCTTGCCCACGGCGAACGCTTCGCTTAGTGCCGAGTCGGTATCGTACCGCGCCCCGGCAAGATTAAGCGGAATCAAAAATCGCTTGCCGGAAACCGGTGTTTCCAGCGCGACGTAGTTGGTCGTAAGTTGCTCTTTAGCCCAAGCGCGAATGGCTTCTGTGCCGGTTTCGCGGCTTTTCCCCGCGAGAGCGATATTGGCTATCTGAACCCCCGGCGCGAACACGGTTGCCTGCTCTGCCGCCAACTTTTTCGCCTTCGTTACCCCCGCCACCGCGATGCCGCCGACGCCCGCCAAAACGCCGCCGACAACAAGGGTCGCTATCAGACCGGCACGCGAACGGCGCACCGGCGTAACCGGCTGGGTATCGGTAGCAGTATCGAGCGACACAGTAGCGGAATCGTGGATTCGTTCGGCAGGCGGGTTAAGTTTTATCACGGTGTCATTCCAATCGGCGCGAGATTTTTAATCACTGAATGCCCGCTTTTGGGGCATCAACCTATTCTATCAGACAGGTGTAGCGATTCCCATGTTTCACCCGGCAAAAAAACGCGCTTCGCAAAAATAGTTTTGCAAAGCGCGTTCCCGTGATAATTCTGCTACAAAGCCACTTTTTCATGGTCGCCCATGTCGCTCGGCGGCTTGCCGGTGAGTTGCGACTTGATGAGTCCGATGGCGTGTGCGACAATGCCGCTCGGCGAGTCCCAATACTCGGCTTTGTGCGCCGACACTTTGAGGAGGGCAATATCCGGCTCGTCGGTTCCTTTCGGGAACCACGCCTTAAGTTCGGGCTTGAACAGTTCCTCGATTTTCGCCTTGTCTCGCACCAGTTCGGCGGTTCCGCTAATCGAAATGTAGGTTTGCGTTTTGGGATCGGCAAATGCCACATTGACACGCGGCTCATGAGAAATCTCGTCCACCTTGTGCGACGCGCCATAGGTGAAGAACCAAAGGTCGCCGTCAAACTCGACCGCGCCGTTCGTGGACATTGGACGTGAACGCAACGTTCCGCCACTATCTACCGTGGTCAGCATCGCAATCTCGATACGTTTTGCCAGTTCGCGCAGTTTCGCTTGCGCGTCGGCGTCACTGTTGTAGGTTTCGGTTTCACCCGGTTGCTCACTCATAATCTGTTAAACTCCTGCCTTTGCTATACCCAAGCCCCCGCGTGTTTCTAACGCCGTCAAACCCGCCAAGTCAGGTTGTATTCCCGCACCGGTTTTTTCCAGTATTTGTACTTGCTACCGGATTTTCTGCTATTATATTGCCTAATAATAGCAGAAATAATTGTACTTAGTTCTCCCGGAAATACGAGAAAACGATGTAGAAAAGAAGCGTTTGCGGTAATAGTATGGCGAAGTGCCAACTGGTGGAGAAAAAGTGTGACGCA
>JACMIU010000157.1 GCA_014380985.1 Armatimonadota bacterium
CTTTGTAAACCCAGCGCAGTTCCAGTAGCCTCGCTCTTCCGAAGCCGACCTGCCACTCGAAACCGCCGCGCACCTGCCGCAAAAAGCCGCGATACGTCCCCGGTTGCCAACCGCGTTTCTGTAAATCGTCATGCAGGGTATCGAACATACGTTTGTTATACCGCGTTTTCGTGTTCGTTGTGCCGATTTAGCGGTATACTGGAGCGGTAACTTCGTATGCCGGAAACCTTGCCCGCCCCTGATGCCGACCGCCTTGCCCTATCGCTTTTTGAAAACGCGGGCGTGTTGCCCGGCGCAACCGGCGCGACATGGCTGGCGCGGGATGGCGCGGGCGGCACAAGCGTTGTCGTAAAGCGGCTGTTTCCCGGCGCGGCAAAGGCGCGTTTGAACGAAACGCTGTCCCTGTCGCATCCCAACGTGGTGCGAACGCGCCGCTGGCTTTCCGCCGGAGGTTTCATTTATGCCGTGCGCGATATTGTGCGCGGGCGCAACCTGACGCAGGCACTCGCGGGCGTCGGCAACAAGCACACGGCGGAATTGCTGGAAAAACTGCTCCTGCCGGTGCTGACTGCGCTGGAAGCGGCACACGCTCGCGGCGTGGCGCATGGCGGCGTGGCGGAAAACAACGTGCTAATCGCCGAGGACGGGCGCGTACTGCTTTCGGATTTCGCGCTGAGCGATCCATCGTCCAAAACGAACGCCCCGCATTATAAGGGCGCGGCGAATGTGGCGGGCGACATCAAGGCGATGGGGCAACTGATTGCGCGTCATCTGCCAACGGTGGGCGCGTTCGCGTCGGGCGCGGTACGTTCGCGGGTCGCGGGTATCTTGAGCCGGTGCGATTCGCTCGGCGACTTGCGCGAAACACTCGATTCGCTCGACCGGTTGGCATCGGTTCCCGTGCCACAAGCCGCGGTTGTCCCGCCCCCGGTGGTTCCGGTGTGGGTGGGACCGCCGCCGCTTCCGATGGACGATGAGAACGAAACGGAAGGCACGACCGAGCCGGAAAAACGCACGCAGACGATTGACGAGTCAAGCACGAACCCGGCGGACTGGGCGCGAAAGAAACCGACGCCCGCCGTGCCGGAACCGCGCCCCCAAATCAGCGGGGCGAAACTCGCGTGGCGCGGCACGGAGCCGGACGGCATACAGATAGGCACGGGCGGCGGCGGGCCCGCGACGCTTATTTTGACCAACGAGGGCGACGCCCCGATGAGTGTGCGGATGGTGGCAACACAACGCCCGTGGCTACAGGTGCGCCCGGTGGAGTTGCCGATTCGGCTTCCCGGCGGGGCGTCCGTGCCGTTGGAGTTTGCGATTCGGGCGCGGGATTTGTCGCCTGGCGAGTACCGGAGCGAGATTTATCTGTCGGCGTCGGCGGGCGGGAACAACGCCGAGGATTTGCGAAGTGGGTGGTTTAAGCACACCGCCGAGGTGCGTGTTTTGGTGCGACCGAACCCGAACGCGCCCCCGCAAAAAGGCGCGACCGACAAGCCCCCGTACCCGGCAAACGCCCCGACGATTCCCGCGCCGCCCGGTTGCGCGGTGCTACTGACGCTGGGCGCGGGCGGACTGCTTTCCGCCGCGTGGCTGGGCTTTCGATTACTCAATCTGTAAAAAATACCGGTCGGCGCAACGGAACGACCGGTTCAAACGTCTAATACATAAACCTGTGAAAAAAATCTACCTATCCTTTTTTATCGCCGCGACCGCGCTTGCCGGTATGACGGTTTCGCCGCACCTCGCGTGGGCGCAAGGAGCGTCGCCCGCGCCGCAATGGTCGCCGTCCGCGACCGTGCCGCTTCCGACCGACTCCGAACTCGGCGAAGCCGCGCCCGCCGTGAAGTCCCTGCGCGACGTGACCCCGAAAACGCTGGTGTTCGTATTCGATGTGTCCGGCTCGATGCGCGGCGAACTGATGCGCCGTGCCCGCGAAGCGACGATTACCCTGATACGCGAAGGAACGCAACCCGGCGACCGGCTCGTTTTGTACACGTTCGGCGCGGGCTACGAAACCGTGTTCGACAAAACGCTTCTGACCGAAGCCGACAAGCGCGGTCTGATTGGACTTGTGCCGAGCAAGCCCGGTGACGGCGCGGGAACCAATATCCGCAAACCGCACCACGAAGCGTTGAAGTTGCTCGAAAAAACGCTACCGAATCCCGGCGCGGTGGTGCTTCTCACCGACTCGTTCAACGACGAGCCGAAAAAGGAAGACGCGGCGTACCCGACGTATTTGTCGTACTACACGCCGGGCGGACGCCTCCAGAAGTTCCCCGATTCGCCCGACAACCGCGACTATGAACGGTTGTTGCGCCTGATGACCGACTCGCAAAAGGTGCAGATTTTCGGAATCGGCGTGCAGATTGACAAGTCGGGGCGTCCGGTCGAACGCTTACCCGTTGCCGAGGCGACGCCAACGTCCGCAACCGACAACGCCCCTCCGGTGTCTACACCGATAGCAACTGTCGGTGGGAGTGCGAAAAAAGGCGGTTTGCCGATGGAGTGGCTCGTAGGTCTCGGCGCACTCGCGCTGGCGGCGTTCGCAGCGTTGATATTTTTCCTGCGCGGCTCGAAGCCAGTTCCACTTCGTATCAAAGGCTCTCCCACGGGGGCGCACGATTTCGAGATTGGCTCTGGGCAAACCGTGCGTCTGGGCGGCGTGACGGCGCACTCGTTCGACGCCTACGCCCTGCCCGGCTTCGACGCGCCGGTCGCTACCCTGCGCGGCACGGGCGGACGGTTTTCCGTGTCGCCGATGGTGCAGGAAGGAAGCACTGCGCCGGTGAATGTATCGCTGAACGGCTTGCCATTAGATAGAGAGTCGCCGCTTAATTTCGGCGACGAAGTGCGTGTTTTTGCGCCGGGGACAAACGGCGTAATGAAGGAGTACCGGTTAATTTTCGATGATCCGACCAAAAGTTTTTAGTTTTCTTTTCGCCACCTTAGCGGTGATTCTCACGGCTTGCGGCGTGTTCGCCGCCGAACCGACGCTGACCACCAAAGACGCCGAACCGCTTCCGGCGACGCTCAAACAAAACGACGCGGGACATTTCGTGCTGGTTTTCAAGGACGCGGACAACGACCGTATCAAAAGCGCGGTCATGCGCCTGACAACGCCGGGCGGTGAATCTACCATCAACGGCAAGTGGATCAGCAACGATACCGCGAGCGGCGTGGATGTATCGTTCGACGCGAAAATGAGCGAGCCGGGACAGTACGGGGCGCGGTTTATCGTCTCGTCCGCCGATGGCGACGTTTCGTATCCGGCGCAGGACGCCCCGCCTTATGGGTTCGCGGTGGAAAATCTGCCGATAAAAATCGGTATTTTCGTGGTCGGGTTGCTGGTCGCGCTGGCGGGTCTGCCCTTCATGGTGTATCAGATTTCGCGCTCGGCGAACAAAAACGGCGACCCGTCCGGCGCGGCACGAGCGGCATTGCTTCTCGGTATTCTTGCGTCCGCCGCGTTGTTTATCTACTTGTTCGCGGCATCGCTCGGAGTACTTGCCATCGGCATCGGGGTTGTCGCCGGGCTGGCGGGTATCGTGATGGTGCTGACGCAGAAGCGGCGGTAGTCGGCTCTCGCGGGGGTGCGGGGATATTCTATCCTCCGGTGGGGAGCCTTCGGCTTGGTCATCCTGCGGATGCAGGATGGGGCGGTCGAAAACAGCTTGGTGCGTTGGGGATGCCGTTCGTCCTCGAACAGCCCAACCTGGGCAATCCGGACGAGA
>JACMIU010000158.1 GCA_014380985.1 Armatimonadota bacterium
GCGGGCGCGGGCGAAGCATTTACACACGAACTGTCGCACGGCTTGCGTCGCTGGATTGCCGCGCTTCCGGCGGGCGTTGGGCTTGCGACGCTTCACGCTGGGCTACGGCTTTGTGTCAGTGTGCCGCCCGACCGCGCCGGACTGTTTTCGGCGGGCAACGGCGCGGCGATGCGCTCGGCGATAATCGGCGTCGCGTGCGCGTGGGACACTGACAACGGCGCACGACTCGCCGACCTTGTTTCGCGCTCGTCCCGCCTGACGCACACCGATCCGAAAGCAACCTATGGGGCAATCGCGGTCGCGGTGGGCGCGGCTTGTTTCGCCCGGCACGAAATCGGTGCGGTAGGCGTTCTGGAAAAAATCGCCGCCGCGCTATCCGAACCGGGCGCGGGCGAATTGCGAGAATTGCTTCAAGTGGTCGGCGAAAGCATCGAAGCGGGCGAAACCACCGAAGCGTTCGCGCAAATGCGCTACCCTCGCGGTGCTTCCGGTTACGTTTATCAAACTGTGCCGGTTGCTCTCCACGCCGCGCTGTCGTACCCGACCGATTTCCGCGCCGCCGTGCGGAGCGTTCTCGCTTGCGGGGGCGACACCGACACGGTTGCGGCGATAACCGGCGCAATCGTCGGCGCGAACGTCGGCACAAACGGTGTCTCTGAAGACCTACGACGCGGCATTTGGGAGCCGACGGGGCTGCTGAAGAACGTCGAAGCGCGGGAGCAAACGTTCGCCGCCGCGTGGCAAACCGGCACGACGCAAAACGTGGTGTACGTGCCGTACCCGGTCGCGCTTGCCCGAAACGCGCTGTTCGCCGTTATCGTTTTGTACCACGGGTTTCGGCGACTGTTACCGCCGTATGGTTAAACCGCCCCGCGCACCACCACCGCGATTTTGCTGACGTAATCATCCACGTTCGCCGATGTTTCGACGAACTGTCGTCCCGCGTGAGTCAAGCGTTCCCGCTCCGGTGCATCCGCGAGCAGGGCGCGAATGCTTGCCGCAAGTGCGGCAGGATCGCCGCCCCTCACGGTTTGCGCGAGTGGTTCGTCCGCGTCGCTTGTCAAATAGTCGGTCAAGCCCGGCGTCGCCGTCGTTATTGTCGGTTTCGCCATCGCCATAGACTCAAGGCAACCGGTCGCGCCCGCCGCGTATGCCGTGCCGGTTTCGAGCGGCACGACTACGAGCGACGCCCCGGCGTACAGTTCGCGCAGTGCGGGATACGATAACCCTTTGCGAAACGTCATGTTCGCGGGCGCGTCGCCGGTATTCGCCGCGTCGCCTTGCCGCGACCACGGCGACGATGCCACCACGACGCAGGATAAATCCGGCAGTTCGCGTAGCGCGGTAGCGAGGGTCTGATAATCGCGGCGTTCGCGCCCCACGGCTAAAAGATAGCCACCGTTCGCGGGCATTTGCGGCGTCCAGAACCGCGCATCCACCGCGTGACGTACCCGTGTGATAAGCCCCGCATATCCGCACTCCGTGAGATACTGCTCCTGCGACGTGCCGAGCGCGATTATCCGGTCGAAGCGCGACAGGTAGCCGGTGCGTTTTTGCAGGACGCGCTTATTGCTCGATGTCAGATGGTGCGCGATTAGCACGTGCGCCGGTCGTCCGTGCCGCCCTTTCGGGAGCAGAAACGCCAGCGGAACACCGACCTTTTCCGACAGCGACACGTACACCGACACAGTGCGGCGTTGTCTCAGCGCGGCGATAGACTGGCGCAAATCCGCGGCGGTATGCTTTTCGATGCGCGACAACAGCGAATCGTTGGGCTTGGGCGCGGATAATACCGTGCCGCCGAGCGATTCGGCGAGAAGGCGGAAGTCGGCGCGGGGCGCATCCGGGGCTACCGGCGCGTCGGGGGTGGACGATAAAATCAGCGGGTTCATAAGGCGGCATAGGACGGCAAGGCGGCGACGGTGCGGGCGATTTTGTCCCATGAGAAATAGGCGGCGAGTGCAGGCGTGTTGCCAGCGACTCGCGCCCGAAGCGCGGCGTCGGTCGCCATCCGCACGGTTTCGCGCACAAAACCGTCCGCGTCGTCCGGCGACACGCAGAGCAGATTCTCACCGGGAACAAACTCGTCAACAAGATTGTCGGGCGACCCCATCGTCACCACCGGCAAGCCGTGTGCCAGCGCGACCACGAACGTACTCCGCCCGGTGGAAACGCCCGACGCGAACGGGAGCAAGGCAATATCCGCATCGGCGATTATTTGCGACAGTTCCGGCATCGGCAAGTCGCCGGTGAACGTCACCGCGTCCGCGACGCCGAGCGACGCGGCAAGTTCTACGATTTCGCGCCGGTACTCGTCGCCGCGAATCCCGCCCGCGATTGTGAGCGTCGCCGGAACCCCCGCCGCATGAACCGCGTGAAGGGCGTGAACGCACGTTTCGATGTTGCGCCCGCGCCACACAAAGCCGAAGTACAAAAGGCGAAGCGGCGCACCGGAGGGGCGCGGGGCGCGAATGCC
>JACMIU010000159.1 GCA_014380985.1 Armatimonadota bacterium
GCGAAAGTTTCACGCTTTGCAGGGCTTGGGCGGAGCCATCGGTTTGGTCGCATGGACGCTGTTCGCGGCGCGGCATCATTTGCGCGACGTGTGGGAGAAGGCGACGAACGGCGCACGTGCCGCAGCAATTGATGACAGAAATGAAATGTTCTCGTACCGAACCACGGTAATCGGGTTGATACTCAGTTACGCGGGCATGGCACTCTGGCTCTGGCTTACCACGGTTCCCGCCCCACTCATCGCGCTCTGCCTTTTGCTCCTCACGCTTTCGCTAATCACGATTTCATGGGTCGTCACACAGGCGGGAACGCTTTATATGGTGATGCCGTGCATGGCGATTGACGCCGTGGGGGCGACCGTGGGAACCGCAGGCGTGGCGACTCCCGGCGCGTGGTACAGCGTTCAGCGTATCGAGTGTATGTTCTACCGCGACACCCGCGAACTACTCCTGCCGGAAGTGTTGAGCGGTGTAAAAACCGCCGAAGTGAGCGATATTTCGCCGCGTTCCCTGCTCCCCACGCTTGTTGCTGCGGTGGTGATTGGCGTCGGTGTATCGCTCGCGGCATCGCTGTGGCTACCGTACTACAACGGCGGCGCGATTACCTTGCAAAATACGTGGGCGTTCCGCACCGGTCCGATGAGACCGCTACAGATGACCGGCGGATTGGCGAGCAACCCGATTCCCGGCGCAACCAGCGGGATACTCAACATCAGCGGCGGCTTCGTCGGTGTCGCGTCGCTCCTGCTACTGCGGGCACGATTCGGCATCGGTTTGCACCCCATCGGCTTTATCACCGCGTCCACGATTGCCGGACGAACCCTGTGGTTCTCGATCATGATTGGCTGGTTCTGCAAAACGACGCTTCTACGCTTTGGCGGAATGCGAATCTACCGCGCCGCGCTACCGTTTTTCGTCGGACTGATTCTCGGCGATGTGCTAAACGCCGTTCTCTGGATTGTGCTGGGAGCCATCACCGGCGTCGGCTACAACCTACTACCGCAGTAAAGGAAATATCAAACAATGTCGTATCGTATCAACCGTTTTCCGGTGCGGGCAATCAAAGCGATTGCCTTAACCGCCTGTCTTTTGCCCGCCGTGTCTGCCATAGCGCAGAACAACGTAGAACCGGCGTATCAGGGAATGCAACCCGAACTGATGACCGGGGTTCAGGATGGCATGGCGACGGGACGCCCGAAAATCCGGCACGTCTACCTTGCCGCGCCGGATGTGCTGGCTATCGTAGTGGACGCGCAGAATCTGTGGAGTGCGCCGGTGCAAAAATACGTGCCTGAGCCGGGCGACAAAATCACACGTTCCAACCCGCAAAACTATGGCAAAGGGAAACAGTTTTTCTGGAACCGCTTCATCATCCGCAACGGTGTGCAGATTGGCAACCTTGTTGGCTTAAAGGAAGACCATTACATTCCGAGCTACGAACTCAAAGGCGAGAAATTGGACACGGCTTGGGCGCAGGATACCGCGAATTATTCGGTATCGTCCGAGGGCGACGCGGCATACAGCACCGCTACAAAGCCGGTCGCCGTTTTCCGCAAATCGAAACCGGAAATGTCCGAATGGACGAACAAGGGCGTCAAGGAAGGCACGGCGCGGCACGAACTGTATTTGAAACTGCCTCGCTCCCTCACGCCCGGCAAGAAGTACACCGTGCAGTTTGCCACCGGAAGTCCGTTTGACGCCCCGGTGACGTTCACCTTCACCGACGCCAAACTTCGCACCGAAGCGATTCAAGTCACACAGACCGGTTACCATCCGCGCCAAACCGAAAAAACCGCCCGTCTATTCCAGTGGCTCGGCAGTGGCGGCGGCGTGGATTTCGCCGCGTTCAAAACGTTTCTCGTGGTGGACGACAAAACCGGTGCCACCCGCTTCACCGGCGAAATCAAACTAATCGCGGCGGGCGATCCCGCCCGCAAGCAAGCCCCGGAAAAGACCGCCGACATCGGTGATACCTTGCCCGCGCCGCTCTATAACCTCGACTTTTCGGGGTTCGCAACGCCCGGCACGTACCGCATCGTCGTACCGGGACTCGGCACGTCGTTCCCGTTCAAAATCGGCGAAAGCGTCTGGACGGACGTAGCGAAACTTTCCGCGCACGGCTTCCTGAACCAGCGTTCGGGTATCGAACTCGGTTTGCCGTACACGAAATACAAGCGTCCGCGCAACTTCCATCCGGCGGACGGTGTGCCGATCTATCAGACCGACCCAGCGATTTTCTTTGACCCCGCCCTGTTTCCTCCGAAAGGCGGCGGTAACGCTTTCAAACGGATTCAGGCTTCGATTCAGGACGACAAAATCGCGCCGAACGTTTGGGGCGGTTGGCACGACGCGGCGGATTATGACCGCTCTCTACTGCCGCAGAACCATACCCGTGCGGTTCATGTGATGCTCGATCTGCTGGCGTCAAACCCCGCGTATTTCGAGAAACTCAACCTAAACCTTCCCGAATCGAAAAACAAAATCCCCGACATAGCGGACGAAGCGTTGTGGTGCATGGATCTGTTTTTGCGGATTCAGCAGCCGGATGGCGGCGTTCCGAGCGCGGTAGAATCCATCGAACACCCTACCGAACCCAGTTATCTACTCAAGCAACCCACGGCGATAACGCCGCCGACGCCCGAAACCTGCTATGTGTACGCCGCCGCCGCCGCGCAAATGTCGGTGATGCTTCAAAAGTACGACGCGAAACGCGCCGCCGCTTACCGCGACAGTGCGCTCAGGGCGATGGATTGGGCGGCAAAGAATCCGCAAGTGCCGAATATCTACAACGGCGACGCGGGTGTCAAAGAACACCAAAATCTTGCCCATGTGTGGATGTACCGCCTGACCGGCGACCAGAAGTGGCATGATGCGTTCAGGGCGTCGTTTGGCGAAGTGTATCCCGAAACGGCGAAGCGCGTTGGGGCGGACAAGATACTCGCGCTGATGGCGTATGCCCCGTTGCCTGAAGCGAAAGCGGACGCGCAAATGCAAGCCCGATGCCGCAAACTAATCGTCGCCACCGCCGATGATAAAGTCGCCAACACGCAAAAATGGGCGTTCGGGCTTGCCCCCCAGCGATACGATTGGGACGAGCGGCTCGGACGAACCACGGAACTGGTCGCCGCGCATAGGTTGACCGGCGACGCCAAGTACCTTCTGGCAATAGAGCGCGTGGCTCAGTTCGGCTTGGGGCAAAACCCCAGCAACACGAGTTACACCACGGGAGCGGGATCGCGGCAGGTCGTGCCGTTCCACTTGGACGCCCGGTATTTAGGCGTCCGCTACCCCGAAGGCATCACCACCGTGGGCCCCGCGCCGCGCAATGTGTGGCGCGGTTCCGCCACCGAGAAGCGTCTCGACGAAGTGGGCTTGTTTCCGGCGTGGGAGAACTGGCCGTGGGCGGAAAGCAACTTCAATATCCGCGAGCCGGTGCTGACCGAACACGTGGTTGGCGGCAATATGGCGGCAGTGCTACTGACGCGGGCGTACCTCGCGCAAGCGTTGGAAGGCACGAAATAAGGAGGCAGAAAGTGACACAAGCAAGACGCGCCGGTATACCCGGCGCGTCTTGCTTTGTCTCCGACTGTTCGGCGTGGTACTCTGCTAAGTCATGGCAATCCACAGAATACTGCTTTCCTGCCTATTTCTCATGGCATTTTTCCGATGGGCGTTTGCTCAAGATACGGAGAAGTCTTTTCGTGGTGTTACTTTCACAATCCCAACCCCGATAACGGTGAAAGAAATAAGTTATCCCGGTCAGCCGGGTGATTTTACCCTGCTAAGTTTTTGCAGGGGCAAACAGGAAATTATGTTTTGCTATCTCGGAAATGCCCCTGAGTTTCCTTCAAAAGACGATGCCAAAGTGACAACGGAAAAAGTAGGTGACACTGCCTATCAATCGGTTCGGTATCGGGGCGAGGATGGCAAGTATCGGCGTGATATACTCCTCACCTTTCCTCACAAACTAAGTGAGAAAACGGCAAGGTACGCCCACCTCTTTTACACCGAGGCAAACCCCGGCGACACGAAAACGGTTCGCCGCATAATCACGACGTTCAAGAAAAAATAATCGGTGCGTCGCCAAAAGGAGGAAGCGGTTATGAATCGTAATGCGTTGCTGTGGATAACGATGATGCTTGCCACAACGCATCCGTTCATGTTACTGATTGTTTTCGCTAACTTTTACCAAGAAGCAGTGGCTTGCTTAGGGCATCCGCCCCGGTTCATGGTTGACGACCCGAAAATCATTTGCTCACTCAATCCCGCGTATCAGGGGGCTTCCAACCTTCTGCTTATGATGCTTTACCTCGCTCCCGTATGTGTTCTCGCGCTCGTCTGTCTTTGCCTAAAGGTGTTTCGGAAAAAACCGGTAATGGTAGCCTTTTCCCTTTTGATACACGTGTTTGGTTGGTTCTATCTTTGCGCTGTTGCCAAAGCGAATAGCGGCGTCAT
Organism: Armatimonadota bacterium; assembly: GCA_014380985.1. Classification (GTDB taxonomy): domain Bacteria; phylum Armatimonadota; class Armatimonadia; order Armatimonadales; family Armatimonadaceae; genus JACMIU01. Next base: position 4,454 of record JACMIU010000159.1, read on the forward strand.
TGACTGGTTCATAGATTAAGGGCTGGCGTTCGGGCGCAACATGGCGGGGTTCCAGAAGAAGAACGTGTACTGTTGCCCCCCGTTCTCGACGAACGGTTCGGGCGCGAACGGCGACACGGCGGGCGAAATGTCGGATGGGTAGTACAGTTTCGTGCTTCCAATTAACTTTTGCCGGAGCGCGGAATCGAGCGGCGCGGACACGCTCCACAGCGAACTCAGCCGCAGATACGTTGTTGTCCAACTTTGCGCGGCGGAGTCGCCCGCGTAGGAGCCGAGCAGGGCGGGCGTTAGCACAATCGCGCCCACCGGACGCCCCGCCCGGTTCTCGACATCGGAAATATCCCCGGCGTTGCGCGGCAACCAAACGGTCGGAACGTCGCAACGGAACGCCCACTCCCACGGCGATTCGGAAACGAGCAGGGCGTCACGGGCGCGAATCGGGGCAAGCCGGGCGGCGACCCCGCTGGCGGCATCGTTCGCCGCAAGATAAACGTCAAACACGGGCGGCGCGGCAACAGTGTTGTCGCCAAAATACACAAACGCGCCCGGCAGACAAACCGCCGTCCCCCACCCCCAAACACTCGCGGCGGCGGAGAAGCGCGGTGCGTTGCGGGCGCGAACCAGAGTATGGAGCATCCCGGCAGCTATGCCTGCGCCAACGGTTTGGTGCATCAGTAGGAGTGGCACATTGTCACTCGCCGCGCCGAACAGCGATAGCCCGGCGAAATGGGTTCCGAGGCATAGGTACGCCAAATTGCGAACGCGGTTCGTTCGGGTGTCGTCGAAGCGGATTAGTCCCGCGCCGAAGTAGAGCGGAAGCATCAAAATGCCGAACGCGCCGGGCAGTTCGGCGGCGTAGGTTTGCGCGTTCACAAACGCTTTTTTGCCGATTTGCTTGTAGCCGCCCGACGACAGGAACTGCCCCACGCTTTGCCCCAAAGTCGCCGAGCGGTACAGTTCGTAGCCGGGATTGGTTTCGGTTTGCATGATCAGTTCCAAGCCACGGGCGTGAAACAGCGGGTTGCGCGTTTCCTTAAAATTGCGCCAAAGACATGGCGACGCGACCACGAAGAACGCCGCCAAGAACACCGGCACGGCGACTTTCGCCCGCGCTTTGCCGCAAACCAGCCACACATACCCGGCGAAAAGCGGGAGCAGAATCAGCGTAGAGTAGGCGGCGAGCCAGAGCAGTCCTGCGAAAACCCCGACGACCAGCGACCACGACGCCGCTTCGCGGACGGAAAGGGCGGTTTCCTCTTTGCGTTTATCGAGCATCGTCAGCGAGGCGAAAAGCGACACGAATAGAAACGCTGCCAGCGTCGCCGGGTGCGGCGTGATGGCGAGCAGTAGCCCTGAGCCAGAAGCGAGAGCGTAGAACGACGCGGCGAACATTGCCACGTTCCCGCCGGGGAAAACGTTTCCTGCGGGGAACAGGCGACGTGCCAACAAAAACACCGCGCCGATTCCCGCGACCCATGCCGCGAGCGACATAAGCACCGCCGGTTGATCGCCCATCCCCGCGCCGGTTTGGTGGCGCAGACGCATCGCGCCTCCGGCAAGCACGGTGTAGAGCGGGGCGTGTCCGAGGTCGGGTTGCGAACCGTCGGCGCGAAGCGGCATGAAGCCGGTGGTGAGCGGGCGAATCACGAGTGTGCCGAACTGCGAAGTGTGAGCGAAATATCGCGCCGCCTGCAGGGTGTCCATGGAGTCACCGGTCAATCGTGCCGCGTCGTAGTGCCTTTTGAAATGCAGAAAAGCCAGTGCGGTGACCAGAAGGAAAACGAGGAGCGGCGGCACGACAACGCGCACGATTCCTTGCAGACGCCGGGACGGGTTCATCGCGCTTTAGTGCGCCCCGCGCCGCAAAATCACCGTGCCGACGGTGCGCCAGAGAATCTCTAAATCAAGGCGAAGCGAGCGGTTGTCAATGTACCACATATCGAGGCGCACCCGTTCGGGATACGAGACGTTCGAGCGACCCGACACCTGCCAGAATCCGGTTAGCCCTGGCAAAACCGCCATCAGTTTAGACTCAAACGGCGCGTAGTGTTGCAGTTCGGCGGGCGTGATCATACGCGGTCCGACAAGGCTCATCTGCCCGCACAGCACGTTAATCAGTTGTGGCAGTTCGTCCAAACTCGTGCGACGGAGCCAATTGCCGACTTTGGTGATACGTGGATCGTCTTTGAGTTTGAACTCGACCTGATACTGCGCCCAGATCGCCGGGTTGCGAACCAGCCAATCGTCGGCGTCGGGGATCATCGTGCGGAACTTGAAGGCGTCAAAGGTTTGCGGCACGTCACCGGGCGTAAATGGTTGCTTGGCGAGAACGCGGCGGCGGTGGAAAATCGGACCCGGCGAGTCCATCGCAATCAAGATCGCAATTACCGCGAACAAGGGAAACAGCAGGAGAAGCCCTATCCCCGCGCCGAGCGTATCCAAAACGCGCTTCGCCGATGCGTAGCCGGGCGGGTAGGCGGAAGTCGTGAGGGCGTTCGCTGCGGGAATCATCGGGGACGCAACAGGAAACGTTTCATGCTCCGCCTTTCCTCCGTGAGATTTAGAAGGTTTGGCAGAAAGGGAGGCAACGGTTTGTTCCAGACTGTGCGACATGGGTTCGGGTGGGGCGGCGTTGTCGCCGTTTGTATTGTGCCGTGTTTTCAGGGTGCGACGATAACTTTTTCGTATAAATCCACAAATGCTTCCGCCGCACCGCGCCAGATATGTTTCTTCTCCACATACGCACGGGCGGCTTGCCCCATTACCGCCGTTTGCACCTTTGGAGCGGCTAATAGTTCCGCGCAAACGGCGGCGAAGTCGGCGGCGGATTCGGCGACGCGCACACCGGCGTTTTCTCCCAGCGCACGGGCGGCTATCGGCGAACAAACCACCGCCCGCCCCATCGCCATGGCTTCGAGTGCCTTGTTTTGTATCCCGACCCCGATTCGCATTGGGCAGACCGCGACGGTCGAACGCGACAGATACGGGCGAATATCGTCTACATACCCGGTGACTTCCACGCCTTCCGTCCTTGCCGCGATGGCTTGTAGCGCGTCCGTCGGCTTACTGCCCACAATCGTTATTTTGACGCCGGGGCGTCGCTTTCGTAAGGCAGGCAGTATCTCATCAAGCAAGAACCATGCCGCATCGTCGTTCGCGCCGTAACTCATCTTGCCGGAAAACACGATGTTATCGGGTTCGGGCGCGATGCTCGCGTCCGGGCAAAAATACTGTGCGTCCACTCCGTTCGGAATCACGGTAATTGTCGGCAGACCGGCGTCTAACTTTAGCAGTTCGCTCTTGTCGTAGGTGGATGTCACGGCGATTTGCCCGAACGCCCGGTAAGCGCGTGGTTCGTAGGAGCGCAGTTTGTGCCACTCCTCCCACGACAACAGGCGCGACGGCAGACTGCCGCCCGCATCGAGCATTTGGCGGCGAAGCGCGGTGATGCAGTCCACGGCGTCAAACACGGTCGGCAAGGGCGCGAGTGCGGGGGCGAAATGCGCGGCGCGGAGATGTTCGACGTGTGCTACGTCAAACGCGCCGGTGGCAACTAATTCGCGCAATTTGGCGTTCATCGCGGAGGAAAAGCAGAACGCCGCCCAGAGCGGGGTCGGGGTCGGCAGAGCGAGCGCGGCTTGCGCGGCTCCGCGCCACTTCGAGTGCGGTACAATATGCACCGCGTCGCAGACTTCTTGCAGGTCGGCAAGGGCGTTCGCCATCCCAAACTCGTCTTCGAGCGCGACCACGGTGACACGGTGTCCGAGTTCGGCGAGGGCGCGAATCAGTTGGAACGGGCGGACACGAATCGGCGACGGCGTGTAGGGAAGGACGTA
>JACMIU010000160.1 GCA_014380985.1 Armatimonadota bacterium
GGGCGCGAACCCGATAGCGGCGTTTCCGTTTCCGCCCACGACGCAACGCCGAACCCGACCGGAACCCGCAAAACGATTTTGCCCGCCGCGTTCGTCGTGGCTTGCACTAGCCGCCCCGTCGCGCTCGCGTCCATCGAAAGCCATTTAACGATTTGCTCGCCGGTCGCCAGTGCGTACACCCGCGACCGTTGCCGCATCCCGAACGTCGGCGACACCCGGCTACCCACGCGCAATTTGTGATTTATCAGGCTGTTTCCCGGTCGGCGCGGCGCGGCGGTTTGACCGCCGACACCGAACGGTTCACCCGTGACGAAAAAGCCGTTTGCTGTTCGGATGCCCTCGCCACGCGGCGAATCATCCGAGGCAAGGAGCAGTTCCGCCCGCGCACCGGGTTTTGCCAGCACCCCCGCAACGTCCGCCCCGAAGATTTGCCGGAACCTTAGCGTCGTTTCGCTACCGTATCCGCCGCCTTGCTCTTGCAGGATGTCCCCGCAACCGGGGTACAATTGCAAGCCATAGGCAAACGCGACCGCCTCTAAATCCATCTGCTCGTTAAACGCTACATCCCGAAACGTCGAAATGGAACCCGTGCCGGTCGGTTCAAAACCGCCGCCCCCCAGATAGACAAAAGAGCGTTTGCCGGTGCGGAACCATACAGCCGGAACAGGGTCGGCAGGCTCCGTACCCATGTCCGGCGTCAAGTCTAACCCTGCCCAACCGCGATTTTGATTGCCAATAGCGACGGCGAAGTTTTCTATCGTGCCGCTTGGGGTTGCCGTTGAGACTGATATAGAATCCGCGCCATCGGCGTAGCCCGCAAGGAACTGGTTAGCACTGGACTGCCCCAGCGACCGAATCATCACCGAACCGGTATCGCTCACGCCGTCTATCCATTCGATTTCGATAGTAATTGGCGGGGCACCCGCCATCCTCGCCGGTATCACGAACGAAGGCGTGAACGACAGTAGGAACTTATAGTCGTCAGCGCGTACTATCGGAGTCGTAGCCGCGAGCAGATAGTCGGCGACTAAATCAACACGCCGTTCTACCCATTCGCCGTCCGCCCCCGTAAGGAAAACCGATTTCGCGCCGCCACTGCCACCCTGATATTCTACGGGAACCTGCGCCGAACCGACCGAACGCAACCGGCAAGTCACATAGCGATAGCCGCTCCCGCCGCCCGCAAAATTAAAGAAGGACGTCGTGCCAGCGGTTCGCCCTTGTATCCGTAGCGCGTTCGGGGCAGTCGTTGTAGTAACCGTGCCGCCTGTCTGAACCGTCCACGCACTGCTTGACCACGGCGAACCGTTATAGCGTTTCTGCATCGGTTTCGAGAGGCGTAATGCACTCCACCGTTGCGGCAGATAATGCGCCACGGCGAAAGCGTTGCCCAGCCCATACGTTCCCGGCGGCGTCACGAAAACCAATCCCGGCGCGGCGTTCACTACATCCGTATCGAAAAAACTACTGCCGCCGACATTTGCCGCTTGTGTGAAACCGCCGTACTCCATTTTTGCCGATTGTCCGACCCCGTTGCTTACCACGAACGCTATGTTGGGATCGGTTTCCGGTGGTGAACTTGTGTTCCACGGGATGATGTTCGCTCGCACGTCTACGTCGTCCGCGAACGCCCCGCCCCCCAAATCGTAGGCTTGCATTTCCACGGTTACAAAGAACTTCCGCATCCCTCCGAAAGTACCGCTGGAGACGCGACCGGGAGGGTGCGTCACGCCGTTCGGTGCTTCGCCCGCACCGCACGACACCTGCCCAAAACTAACTGACCCGCCGTCACCGGTGCGCGTTGGCAGGGAGGGTCCCGACCCGGAAAACCCAGAAACGCTACACGTCACCGATGCCGACGCCCCTTGTGCCTTCGCGCCGTACCCCGCTTCGATAAGAACCTGCTGGCTCTCCGGCAATATGCTTGTGTCGTCCGCGTTAAATCCCGCGTATATATTGGATGATTCCGCCGTTATCGTAGAAACCCCGGACGGCAAATCGCTGTACGCCTCAAAAGGTGATATTTCGCCGCGAGAATAGACCCGGTTGTACGAATAGTTGGGGAAACTGCGCGATATAGTTGCCGCCTTGACCTGCTCGGCAATTTGCAAATCGGTCGTGTGGTATTCCTCTAAATCGTAGGATTCCGCCCCGGTTCCGTTAACCGTCCAATGAAAAGTAGACCACGCCACACCGCCGCCAGAATTCGTTGACGCGGTGAACGTTCTCTCCTCGGTGATAAAATTGACCGTGGTTTGTGTACTACCGTCCCACTGCGGCGCGGTTGCGCCAAACCGCACGACCCATGTGTAGGTAGTGACGGAATCGCTTGTTGACGAACTAATCGAAACGATTTGAAAATAGGGTTGCGCCCATGCACCAGACCCACGGTCAAGCATCCAGCAATTTAGCCCTCCCCCCTCCGGTCGCATGATAATCCCGGCATTAAAGGTGAACGTTTGCGCCTTGCTAATCGTGCGCGTTCGCCCCGTCAGAAAGATAGATGCCATTACGCCAGCACCTCGCTCACCTGCTCACACTGATACGTTGCCGACCGATGATTGACCTTGCCCGCCGCCGCGCCTTCAAACACGCTATTCATGGACAGCGACAGAACCTTGACGTTCATGCTCGCCACGCCCGCGCCCGGCTCAAACCCCTGCAAAACGTCGCCCTTCCAAACCGGCAACCCTTCAAAACCGGCATCGGCGCGAATCAGGAAGTCGGCGACAATCTCAAAGAACGCCTTCCCCGTCGTCAGTCGCTCGGTGGCAATATCCCGCGCCCGGTTCGCCGTGCCTTGCGTCGTGATTTGCGGGTCGGTCAAACCGTAGCCGACCAACTGCCCGCGCCAATTTTCGGGGCGTTCGGCAGGGAGCAACGCCGGGTTTTGACTGTCGGCGTCGTCGTAGGACGCCGTGATATACGCCCCGGTTTGCGGGTTCTGTCCGATAACACTTATTTGATTCGCCTCGGCGTCCGCCCCGCTCCGGCGCAAGGCGCGAACTACCCGGTAGGCTATGCGCTCCGGCGGAACGCCCGCCGCCCGTGCCGCGTCGCTCGTCATGTACAGCGTCATTACCGGCGTGGTGCTGTA
>JACMIU010000161.1 GCA_014380985.1 Armatimonadota bacterium
TAGACGTTTTATACGCGGGGCAACCTCTCGCGGCGCGGCAACGCGCTTATTGGAACGTGACCGTGACCGACGAAGCCGGTGGCGCGGGGACTTCCGAGTCCGCATTCTGGGAAGTCGGTTTGCTCACAACGGACGATTGGCAGGGCGCGGAGTGGATTAGTGGAACGCTTACCGGCGGGGCGCGAACCTCGGTTCCCGCGCCCTACCTGCGAACCGTGTTTACGCTCGATGCCGTGCCGGAGTCCGCCTCCCTCTACATTTCGGCACTCGGCTTGTACGACGTGACTATTAACGGTGTTCGTGTCGGCGAAAGTGTTTTCGCGCCCGGCTGGACGGATTACAACAAGCGAGTTCAGTATCAAGCGTTCGACGTGACGCCCCTGCTTCGCGCCGGGGAGAACGTGCTTGGCGCGGTTCTCGGCGACGGTTGGTACTGCGGTCATGTCGGGGGTGGGGCACGGCAAACGTATGGCGAAAAGCCCGCGCTCCTTGCCACGCTGTTCGCCGGAGACACCGTGATTACCACAAGCGGCGAGTGGCAAGCCGCGACCGGCGCGGTGCTGGAATCCGATATGCTGATGGGCGAATCGCATGACGCCCGGCGCGAACCTGTTGGCTGGGACAAGCCCGGCTTCGATGCGTCGCGCTGGCAAAGCGTCGAAATCGTCGCCGACCCCGGTATCGAACGCTCCCCAATGCTTGCGGAACCGGTTCGCGCTTTCGAGGAAATGACCGCCATCGCCGAACCGCAAGCGATTCCCGGCTGGCCCCAACCGACGTACATCTACGATTTCGGGCAGAACCTCGTCGGCTATTGCCGTCTTCAAATCACCGGCGAAGCGGGAACCACCGTGCGCCTCCGCTACGCCGAGTGTTTGGAGGGCGGGCCTGCCGCGACCACCGGCAAACTGTACACCGCGAACCTGCGCGGGGCGCGTTGCACCGACTACTACACGCTGAGGGGCGACCCCGAAGGCGAAACGTGGACGCCGCGATTCACCTTCCACGGCTTCCGGTTCGCCGAATTGAACATCTTTCCACCGTCGCATCCGACCACCGAATCTACCGGGACAAAGGTAGTGCCGGGACGCGACGCGCTGACGGCGATTGTGCTGAACTCGGACACGCCCCAAACCGGCGATTTTGAATGTTCCGACCCGCTTTTGAACCAGTTGCAACGCAACATTGATTGGGGGCAACGCGGCAACTTCTTGGAAGTCCCGACCGACTGCCCCCAGCGTGACGAACGGCTCGGTTGGACGGGCGACGCGCAAGCGTTTATACGCACTGCCGCTTGGAACCGCGATGTGCAATCGTTCTTCCACAAGTGGCAACGCGACCTCGCGGACGCGCAAAGCGAAACCGGCAAGATTCCTTCCGTGATACCGAACCCCGACCCCGGTAGCGGCGACGGGGGACCCGCATGGGCGGACGCCGTGGTAATTTGCCCGTGGACGGTCTACCTTGCGTATGGCGACAAGGCGATTCTGTCCGAGCATTACGATTCGCTCGCGCTGTTCGTGCGTTCACTCGAAGATAATTCGCAGGACGATATTCGCTCCTACGAAGGGATGCCGGGACACCGAGGCTTTGGCGACTGGCTGGCGCAAGACGGCACAAACAAGGTGGACGGCGGAACACCGAAAGACCTCATTGGCACGGCGTTCCGCGCTTACGACGCAACGCTGATGGCGAAAATCGCCCGCGTTTTGGGCAAAACCGAGGACGCCGCGATATACGACGCCCTGTTTGAACGAATCCGTGACCGCTTTGTCCGCCGCTACGTCACGCCCGACGGCATGGTCTATCCGGGAACGCAAACCGCCTACTGTCTCGCGCTTCATTTCGGCTTGCTTCCCGAAGCCCTGCGGCAAACTGCGACCGACGCTTTAGTCGCCGACATCAAATCACGCGGGCATAAACTCACCACCGGCTTTGTCGGTTCACCCTACCTGCCGCACGTGCTATCCGACAACGGTCGCCCCGACATCGCCTACAAACTGCTCCACCAGAAAAACTGGCCCTCCTATTTGTACGCCGTGACGCAGGGCGCGACCACGATTTGGGAGCGGTGGGACGGTTGGACGCATGACAAAGGCTTCCAAGACGCGGGCATGAACTCGTTCAACCACTATGCGTATGGCGCAATCGGCGACTGGATGTACCAGCGCGTCGCTGGTATCAACCTTGACGAAGCGCGACCGGGTTACAAGCATATCGTGCTGAAGCCGCTCCCATTCGGCTCCGGCTTGACGTTCGCAAAGGCGCACCTCGAAACCGTCTACGGGCGCGTCGAATCGGCGTGGGAGCTCGAGGGCGACGCGCTAATGTGGAACGTGACTGTACCGCCGAACACCACGGCGACCGCGCATTTTCCCGCCGAAGTGAATGCGCAAACCGTGACGGAGGGCGGCAAACCACTTACGGAATCGGACGGCGTGACGGTGGACGGAGAGGGGGGCGTCCTGCAACTTGCCCCCGGCAGTTATCGTTTCGCGGCAACAACAGGGTAGTTCGCCGCTATCAACCATCGGAGGAAGAAACTATGCGTACCATGTATCGTCTCGCTTGCGGAATCGTCGCAACATCGCTGGCAGTGCTTGCCAATTTATCCTACGCTCGCGCCGCCACGCTCGCCGAATGGCTTTTCGCCGGTGCAAGCACCACCGGGGCGAAAGCCCCGTCCACCGTAATCGCCGACACATCGGTATCCACTTTGAATCGCCCAACGCCGTCGCGCCTCGACGACGGCACATTCTTCAGCAGTTTTCATTCCTATGCTCAAAATGGCGGCACCACCGATACCCTTACCAGTGCCATCACGCAAGCATCGTATGCTGGGTTCACCATCACGCCAAGCGCGGGATTCACGCTGAACTTAACCGATTTGTCTACATGGGTTCGCGCCCAGAACGACCCGAAAACATTCGCGCTTATGTCAAGCCTTACCGGATTCGCTCCGACCGATACCGTGCTGGCAACGTCGGTTGCCGACGGCAACGCCGGGGTACGACAAACTGCGGATCTAACCTCCCCGGTTTTTCAAGGCGTTACGACACCCGTTGAGTTTCGCTGGTATATCTTTCATCCGAGCGGTTCCGGCGATTTTCAAGCGCGTGGTTTCGGGAACTGGGATAATAACGCCGCCAACAACATGATTTTGACCGGCACGGTGGCATCCGCCGCAGTGGTTCCCGAAACCGGCACGGTGACACTCGCACTGGGCGGTCTCGCTTTGCTTGGTGGCGTGGTGCTTCCGCGCCGCGCCCGGTAATCATTCTTCAAAGCGGAAGGGTTTGCAAAGCCTTCCGCTTTTTCTGTAACTCTTGCTTTTCGTTTATTGTCTATTACCCTATGAAACTACGCCGTTTATTTTCGTCTTTTTCGCTTCTTGCCTTGTGTGCCGCGACCGTTCGCGCCGCTGACACGCCGCCGTTCGTCTGGATAGAGGGCGAAAAGCCCGCGTCCGTGACTGGCGTCCCGAAATGGGACGCCGCCGGGTGGGGGCGTAAGGAACTGCTTTCGGGCGAGACGTGGCTTCAAATCAATATCGGCGAGGATAAAACCGCCGCCGAGGTTGCCGGGGACGGCGCGATTGTTTCGTATAATTTTGAGGTGAAAGAACCCGGCGCGTATCAGGTCTGGAACCGCGTCGGCTACGAGTTCGTGCGTTCGCCGTTCGAGTGGCGCGTGGATAGTGGCGCGTGGAAAACCGTCAAGCCCGACGATTTAACCACCGACCTGCAAGCCATCGAAACGTGGAACGAGGTCGCGTGGATACAACTTGGCGACGCGCCGAACATGACGGCGGGGGCGCACAAACTGGAGATTCGCCTGACGCGACAAACGAAAGCGGACGGCAAGCCCGATAAACTGCTGTATGCGTCCGACGCCCTTTGCCTGACACGCGGCGCGTTCCAGCCGAACGGCAAATACAAGCCGGGCGAAACCCGCAACACCCCCGAAGACGCCAAAGCGCGGAAAACCGTGTTCGACCTTGCGGCAAGCGTGGACGGCAAACGCGCTACCGTGCCGCTATCGGGCTTGTGGGAAGTCTGCCGCGCCGACGAGAACTTGCCGAAACCCGTTGCCGAGCCGTTCGAGGAAATCCCCGCCGACCCGGTTTGGACGGCAATCCCTGTGCCGAGCGATAAAAACGAGTCGCGCCCCGATCTGACGTTCGCGCACCGGTTGTGGTATCGCACCCGGCTCAACGTCGGCGCGGACACGACCGGCAAGTCATACACGATTCACTTCCCGCAAAACAATCTGAATACCACGGTGGTCGTCAACGGCGTTTTGTATGGCTTCAACAAGAACCCGCACGCCCCGTTCACAGTGGACATATCCAAAGGCATCAAGCCCGGCGTGAACGAAATCCGCGTCGGGATTCGGGATGCGTGGTATGCCTACACGGCGTCGCCGACCAATCCGATGAAACTTCGGAAGCAGTTCAACATACCGCTCTCTTTTGTTGGCAATGGCTTTCAGGATTTGTCTTACCCGGTCTGGCACGCATGGCAAAGCGGGATTTTAATCGCGCCAACCATAACCGCTACCGGAAACGTGTATGCGAGCGACGTTTTCGTCAAGCCAAGCGTGGCGAAAAAAACGCTGTCGGTTGACGTGCAACTGTCAAGCGTCGCCAATTCCAACGCCGACGCGCAGGTTCTGTGCGAGGTCATTGACCCTAAAACCGGTAAAACGGTTTACGCGCTTCCGGCGCAAACGTTCCTCGTGCCGGTGGACGCCAAGAAAACCGTGGAAGTATCGGGCGTGTGGGAAAACCCGACGCTTTGGTGGCCCGACGCCCCGCAAATGTACACGCTTCGCACCACGGTTTCGGTCAGTGACAAAACCGTGGACGTGCGCGAAACGCCGTTCGGGTTCCGCGAATGGAGTTCTCGCGGCAAAGACTTTTTGCTGAACGGCGTGGTGTGGCACGGCTGGGCTGACCTGTCGCCGAGCGGTTCCCCGGAGCAGTGGCTTGCGTCGTACCGCAAAACGAATCAACGCTTCACGCGCTTTGCCGGATATGCGCAAGGCGGGATGCGCTGGAACGGTCTGCCGCTCGCCGAAGCGTTAGACTTCGCCGATAAAAACGGCGTGGTCGTGCGCCGCTCCGGGATTCTTGACGGCGAAGCCATCGGCTACAATGCTATCGAAAACGATCCCGAACTGCGTAAACTCTACAATTCCGAAACTAAAGTCGAACTGCAAAACAACTGGCGCGATCAGATGGTGCAGCAGGTAATCGCCGAGCGTAATCACCCGTCCATCCACGTTTGGAGCGTCGAGAACGAGTGGCTGTACATCAACTGCATCAACCTGTACGGTGGGCTAATGGACGAGTTCGAGACACGAACAAAGGACGTGATGGACGCCGTGGCGAAGGCAGACCCGACGCGCCTTTCGATGGTGGATGGCGGCGGGGCGGGCAAAGACAACCTTTTTCCCGTCCACGGCGACCACTACGTTTGGAGCGGCGACCCGTCGCGCTACCCACAAATCGCCTACGAAGATAACGTGGACGGTGGCGGGCGCGGACGCTGGAAGTGGGACAAGAAACGCCCGCGCTACCTCGGCGAGGACTTTTTTGCGACCGGAATCAACCCCGCCGATTACGCCTTTTTGGGCGGCGAGGAGACATTTCAAGGCAAGGCAGCGACCAAAAACGCCGTGGGTTTGGTGCAACGAATGCTTACCGAGGGCTACCGATGGGCGGAATACGGGGCGTTTCACTTCTGGGTCGGCGGCGATTCGCCCGCGATTCAGCACAAATCCAACGCACCCATCGCCGCGTTCGCCAAAGAGTGGGATTCGACGTTCGGATCAGGCGCGAAGGTCACGCGCACCGTAGGGCTGTTCAACGATTCTTTTCGTATAACAACTCCTATAACCGTGGTCTGGACGCTGAACGCGAAGGGAAAAACGCTCCAACAGGGACGGGTGACAAAAACCGTCGCGCCCGGCACGAACGCAAAGTTCCCGGTCACGGTAACGATGCCGACCGTCGCGCCCGGCGCGAGGCTCGAAGCGGTTTTTGCGATTTCGCTGATAGATGACAGTGGCACTCCCTTGTACTTATACGAAAAGCCGTGGAGCGTTCTCGGCACGTCAACGGTACGTGGTGGCACGGCAAAGGTCGCCGCAAACGCGCCTGTCGCGGCGAAACCGACCGTGCTACTGTACGATCCGGCGGGAACGCTGGCAAAATCGCTACTCGCGCTTGGTGTCGCGCCGAAACCGGTGCTTTCTCTCGCGTCACTGCCCGCGAACGCTCCCACAGGAACCGTGCTAATCGTCGGCAGGGACGCGCTCACCGGCGCGGAATCGGGGTCGTCGGCACTCGCGGCGTGGGCGTCGGCGGGGCGCACGGTGATTGTGCTGGAACAAAAGAACCCGCTCCGCTACCAAGGCTTGCCCGCCGCGATGGAATCCACCGACGACAATGGTAATGTCGCGTTCGCCGACGATTTGAACCATCCGGCACTGCGCGGACTAGCGCAAAAGGACTTTTTCACGTGGCAAAACGGCGCGGTTTACCGGGGCGCGTACAAAAAACCGACCACGGGCGGACGTTCGCTCGTGCAGTGCCACAGTCGGTTGGAGAACACCGCGCTGGTCGAAGTGCCGAGCGGCAAGGGGCTTTTGCTCCTGTCGCAACTGCGCGTCGCGGAAACGCTTGGCACGAATGCCGTGGCGCAACGGCTTCTCGCCAACCTCGTCTCCTACGGCGCGGCGTACCGGCAAACGTTCCGCCCAGTCGCGGCGGCGGTCGGCGCGGGTTCGCCGATTGCGAAAGCACTCGCGGCGACCGGGGCGACATTCACCCCGGCGGGTGATATTTTAACCGTGCTGAAAGACGGCAAAACGAAACTGGCGGTTGTCGAGGCGATCCCCGCGAACTTGAAAACGCTTGCCGCGAACAAACCCGTAGTGGACAAGTTCACGGCGGGCGGCGGGTACGTCGTGCTATGCAACCTGACCCCGGCGGGGCTTGCCGACTACAACAAAATCGTCGGACAAAACCACATGATTCGCCCGTTCCGGCGTGAGCGCGTGACGTTCCCCGCCGCAAAGAACCCGCTCACGGCGGGGCTAACGCTCGGCGACGTGGTGATGCAGTCGGGGCAAAAAATTAACAACTTCACGTCGGACACGTATCTGGCGTCGGACGTTTTCACGTATGCCGTGGACTATGACGAGGTGGCTTCGTTCGCCAAACTCCCTGAACCGTCTTTTTGGGGACATACCGACACGGCGAACGATCACGACCCGTACAACATGGTGAACGGCTTCTATTCGGCGGACGGCTGGCAGTATATTTTCAGCATCTGGGCGGGTAGCGGCGATCCGAAGGCGATACCGTTCCAGTTCGCCGTGCCGCAAACGATTAGCCGGATGGAGTGGGCGGGCAACGCTTTTTATATGCCGACCACGAAGGTAGAACTCGCCTTCGACGGCAAATCGCCGCAAACGTTCGCCACCGCGCCGAACAACGAGCCGCAGTTTTTCGACGTGACGGCTCCCCCGGCGAAAGACGTTTCCTTGCGAATCGCCGCGTGGGAGAAACCGCAAGGCGTGACAACGCCGATTGTAGGCGTGGACAACGTGCGGTTTTACGCCAAACGTGCGCCCGCGTTTTACAAAGCGGTCAAGCCGATGCTGTCGGTCGGCACGCTGATGGAGTATCCGCGTGGAACGGGCGGTATCGTACTGTCGAATATCCTGTTTAAGGACGCCGAGGA
>JACMIU010000016.1 GCA_014380985.1 Armatimonadota bacterium
CCACGTTTGACCGAGCGACACCGACTGCGAGAGTTTCAGCGACCTGTTCACCGGGATTTGCGGCGTGGTCAGGCGAAGCGTGGAATAGTGTGTGTCCACAAAGCCGCGCCCTTCGGCGGTCGCGCCGTAGTAAAGTTGCCGCGCCGTGCCGATATTGAGCGAATAGTTGACTTTTGTGGATTTCAGAAGCGGGCGCGGGTCGGTCGCCCCGTAAAACTGCGTTCGCAAATCGCCGCCGGTATTGAAGCGATTGCCCGCCGAATCGGTGCGCGACGGGTTGTACGAGCCGGAGCCGTTCGCGTTCAGCGTCACCGAGCCGAAGCGGCGCGATAGGTTCATCGTTCCGAACAGATCGCGGTGGTTCGGGGCGTCCATGTACAGGTTGCCGTCTATCTTGCCCGGAAGCCGTTCTGCATGGCGCAGGAACGCCCCCCAGTCCGAGCGCGACAGCCCGGTAATCTGCGCCGCACCCTCGCTTTTGCGCGTGTTGTACGTTTGCTCGACATCGAACGAAAAGCCGGATTTGTTCGAGAATTGCGACGAGCCGACCTGCGCCCCACGCCGGATATGAAGCGTGTTGATGCCGTTCGGTTGCACGTTCAAATACAGCGGGAAATCCACCGTGACACCGCCCGCGTTTAAGCCGACGACCTGCTCAGCGAACAGTTCCGTGGTGTTGAGCGGCATGACATGGAACGGCAAACTTGCGGTTTTCACGCCGGAAAGGTAGAACGTAGCGCGGCGGAACTGAAGCGATTTGCCCGGTTGGAACGCAATGCTTTTCGCGGTAATCGCCACCGTGCTTTCGGACAGGTCGGCAAGCACGAACGCCTCGTAACCGATGATGCCGCGAAACTCGCCTTCGGGTTCGCGCTCTAAAAACGTTGGGAGCAGATCAACCCAGTACCCCACCGATTTGCCGGTTTCGTCCAACCGCTCGGCGATTCCCTGCCCGTTTTGCAGGTTCAGTTTCAGATTGGTGTACTCTTTCTCAACTTCGCCAACGCGCAGTTTCACGTTGCCGTTCGCCGTCACCATGCCGGTCTGCAAGGAATACTGAAGCGCGTCGGCGGTAATCATCGTATCGCGCTGGCTTAACGTCGCCCCCCCGTTTTTGCCGTTCGCCTGAATGATGCTCAAATCGGCGGCGTAACCGGTGTACTGCTTGCCGGAAACCTGTAGCCATACGGGACCGACTTCGGCGGTTTCGGCGGTGTTCGAGAAGATAACCGTGATTTGCGCAGGCGTAGCACGTTCGGTTCCGTCCACGTTCGCGGTGATCAGCGCGTTACCCGGAAGGTCGCCGGAGGTCAGAATTACGCGGGCGACACCGTTTTGCGTGGACGCAACGGTGTTATCAAGCCGACCGGCGTTGGTGACGAAGCGCACCTGTGTCCCGTCGGCGACTATGCGCCCGGTCGAATCGCGTACTTCGCAGGTAATTACCGTGGTCGAACGACCGTCGGCTTTGATGACGTTCGGGGCGGCGGTCAGGCGAAGCGCGGCAAGATTCTGCGCGTGTGCGGCGGGGGCGAGCAAAAGCGCGAGCGGCAGGGCGACACCACTTTGTATGAATGAGCGTTGGAAAGTAGGCATAAAAATACAAGAAAACAGAAGCGGGAGCGGCACACTTTCGTTACCGGCTTAAAGCCGCTTCCAGACTCTCTCGCGTTTGGCGCGACGAATATTTTTCGGTCAGGCGCAAAAAGTCCTCGGTGTTACTCGTTTTGCGCTTCGTGGTTTCCGCAAGAAGCGAAACGAACTTTTCCGCGCCGATCTTGCGGCGCAACTCGTGCAACACGATGACCCCCTTTCGGTACAGAAGCACGAATGCCGCTTTACCGTTTCTATCCGCATTCCGTAACGGTGGTGATCCTTCGGCTTCTTTGCGATACTGCTCAATGGTTTTTTCAAGAGACCGCTCCCCGAACAACTCCCGTGCCGCCAGAGCCGCGCTGTATTCGGCGAAAGACTCGTTGAGCCAGTCCTCCCAAGTACCGGTCGGAGCGTGGTTCCACCAGAAGTGTGCCAATTCATGCCCGATGTTGTGTACAAGTTCGGCGGTGTCCATGCCTTTGATTTGAAACGACACAAAACCGGTGCGAGCGTAGGAAGTCAGGTCTTTGTTCGGATTTAGGGCGAACGTGGTGTAAGTGCCGGTTGCCCTGCCAAACCACTTTTGGTAGTTGTTCCCGATGCCCTCGGCGATCCGTGCCAACTCTTGCGCTTTGGCATCGGCAAGGTTCACGAAGTCGAGCCGAAGCGTCCCACTTCCCTGCGGTAGTATCCGGGTTTGGAGCCGGTCGGACGCGATTAGAACAATATCTTTGCTTCGTGCCGACTGTTTGAGTCGCCACGTGGTATCGCCCGTTTTTGTCACGACGCCGGAACCGGAAACGCTCATACCCCGGTCGATCGTAACGTCAACCGTGTATGAGAACCTGCCGTAATCGTCACTGAAGGGGAACCAAGCACTATAGCCACCGAGTTCGATCCACTCGCGGGAGAACGCATTAGCGTCGCTTGTGATTTCGTCGAATACGCAATCGTACTCCAGTCGCAGAACCAGTTTGCCGGACTTCGCATTGTTTCGCAGAACCGTCAGCGTTCTTCCGGCACGGATGAAGCGGTTCGGCGCGTCGGCAACAATATCAAACATGAAACGCGCCGGAGCTTCGTTCAAAGTGATGCTTTTGATCGTCGCCTTTTTGTTTAACAGAAAGGTGATCTTGTCCGGTGCGTCACTACCCGCCTGTAAGCGGACGACAACCACCCCGCGCAGATTTTTCGCGTCCACGCGGATTGCGGTTTTGATGTCGTAAGATTCGATCTCGAATGACGTTGCTTGCATAGATGCAACCCGTGTTTTCGGCACCCGCTACTATTTTTTCTTGTCGCCTTTGGTGGCGATTTTCGGCATCGGGAAGATGCTTGCCACGGTTTGCTCGGCGACGGTTTCGGCGGCACGGGCGACGGCGGAGCCTTCTTGGCGGTTCGGGGCGATGTCAGCGGGGGCGACGCCAACGGCTTTTTCCGCAACGGTTCCGAGCTGCGTTCCGTCAATCGCTTTGCGAATCAGGGACACCGTGAAGGTCGCAGTTTTGGTCGCTTCGTCGTACTTGTAATCGGGAACGTCCACGATGATATACTCGTCCGCGCCAATCAGTTCGGCGATGCGCTGGGCGATGCGTTCATCGTCGGCGGGGTTCGCGGCGTTCTCGGCTTTGATCAGGTTCTCGTTCACGGCGCGTTGCACGGTCGGCAGTCGCTTGCTATAAACGAATGCACCGACGCCCGCGAGTTTCATCCGCAGTCGGATGGCGTCGGTAATCACATCCTGCGCGTTTTTCGCGGCTTTGTTGACCACGCCCTTGCTGTCGGGCATTGCGCCCTCGATCATCGGCGGAAACACAATCAGGTTCGACGGCGGCGCGGCAACCGACGCAACTTCTTTCGCGTCTTGTGCGAAAGAAGCGACCGGCGAAAGACACACGGCAGCTAAAAGAGTGGCAAATAATTTCATGGTTGGTTCGTTGTTTCAGAAAGCGGCACGAGTGCCGGATTCGGTCGTGTCGCGCCGGACTAAATCATCCGGCGCGATAGGTAGGTTTACTTGAGTATCAGAATCGGGCGGATTTCAGCCACCCGTTCGCCGTCTTCGCCACGGGCGGATACCTCGACTTGGTACGAACCGGCAGGAAGCGACGTTCCGTCCTGCGCCCGACCGTTCCACAGAAGCCGGGTAATGCCACCGGAAACGGCGGCACGTCCGCCGCCCATGTTGCTGACGACTTTGCCACTCAAGGTGGTAACGCGGGCTTCGACCTGCGCATCCGCCGTGGTTTTGAACGAGAGCGAGTATTGCGATCCGTTCGCGCCACGTCCTTCGCTCTTAAAGAGCAAGTTTGTCACGGCGAGTTGTCGCGTCGCTTGCTTGTCGGCGGTTAGCACGAACCGGCTGGGCGCACCCGCCGCGACATTCACCACGATGCTCGACGCGCCTTTGAGCGAATGCTTGCGCCCGGTTTGCTTGTCGGTCAGGGTGAGGCGAACGGTTTTCGGCAACCGCGACAGGTTGGGCCACGAAACGCTCACGGGTCCCGACTTGTCGGAAACGACTTCCAAGTCCCACGTTTTCTTGCCGCCCGGTGCTTTCAGGTCTTGGGCGAACGCACGGGTTGCGCCTTTGGTGACTTCATGCATCACCCGCATCGAAACGTAATCCTTCACGATTGCCGGAGGCTTCGGCAAGTCGGTGGTGTCGTCGCCGTCTTTCGCGTTCGCCGACACACCGACAAACGTAGTGCTATCGGTTCGACCGTTCGGCACATCCGCGCCGGACTGCTTCACCGAGAATTGCAGTTTCCAGTTGTTGCTGGTTTGCGTCGCCGGGAACACCGCGCCACTCGCTATGGCTCCTTGAATGGGCTTCTTGCGCGTCACCGGGAACGTGCCTTCATCGGTCGGGATCAGCGCGGATTGTTTCTGCGTCGGAACCGCGATACGCACGATTTTACGGTCGTTCAAGAACACCCAGTAGCCTTGATACGGTCTAATTTCTTGGTTGACTAAGTCTTGGAAGAAGTCGTAGCCGCCCGCGCCGCCGTTCAGCCCCGGATTGTAGAAGAAGATTCCCCCGCGCACCTGTCCGCTCGATACCGCGTTTACAAACGACGTTTGCACAAGGTCTTGGTTCGGATTAACGTTGTCAATGTCGGCGAAACTGATAAACGACACCGGCACACTGTACACGAACGGATTGGAAATCATGTTCCACCCGCGCTCCAACACCTTCTGGTAAAAGCGCGTTTCCGCATTGGAAGCAACGGGAGTAGCCAGCGTGTCGGGAACCGCACCGTTCAGGAGCAGGAGACGCGACAGTGCCGGACGATAGAAATATCCTTTGCCGCGTTCAAGGGTGCTAACGGGGGCGTATCTGCCGCCGCCATCGAGCGAATCGGGGTCAGGAACCCACTCATAGAATACGTAAGAGCCGGGGTTGGTATCGTTCGGTTTCGAGAGCGTGTTCAAAATCGTTGCCGCGTCGCCGTTGTTGGTAGTGGTCGGGTCGAAGTTGAACGGGAAGCCGATCTGCTGGAAGAAGTCCGCCGACACATTGTAGAGCGGCGTCGCCGGAATCGTCACCGGGCGCGAGATGGTGCGCGACAACGGCGAAATCCCGCCGATGTTGGTGGTCATCACATAGTTGAACGTACCAAACTGTTCGCCGGTCGGCTCTACCAACCAGTCGGCACGTCCGGAGCGGTCACCGGCAATATCGCCGAGCGATTTGGACGCGACGTCTTGAAGCCCGGTTTGCGGGCTGATAGCAAAGCGCAGCGCGTCAGGAAGAGTCAGGCTCATCCGTACATCAGGTAGAGTGATGTTGAACTGTGCTTCAGAAAGTTGTCGGTTGTAAATACTTCCCACAACATCCAAACGGCTCGGAAGCAAGAATTGCTTGGCGATTTCGCCGATGTTCGGGTTCGCTTTCTGCGTGGGGGTGATGGTGTTCACCGCGTTCGTATTATATTGCAGGGAGCGTTCCGCTTCCAAACCGATGGAA
This sequence comes from Armatimonadota bacterium, assembly GCA_014380985.1. Classification (GTDB taxonomy): domain Bacteria; phylum Armatimonadota; class Armatimonadia; order Armatimonadales; family Armatimonadaceae; genus JACMIU01. The sequence continues at coordinate 5,567 of JACMIU010000016.1, forward strand.
AAATCGGGGTCGAGTCGGTCGGTGGAATTACCGTTGCCGTAGTAAACAACCACTGGCGCGGAGGTCGCCCCCGGAGCCACGGTGATCGGGCCGTAGTACGCAGCGACGGCGATTCCGTCCTCGATCCGGTCATAGCGAATCCCAGCGCGTCCCGGCGAGAAGCCACGTCCAAAATCCGGTGCCAAGTCTTCGCTGTCGGCGACATACACCGTGGTCGGAGGGGTCGCGCCAAAGCCGTTGAACAGGAACCGCCCGTGATACGGGTCGGCAACGGTTTCGTCCACCTGATACCGTGCACCGAGAACATCCACTTGATTCGGGATCGGTCGCGCCGGAGTACCGTCGGGGTTGATGCCGTAAACTTGCGAACGAAGCGTCGGCCCGCGATCCGGGTCGGTGTAAAAATAGGAGGGACTCACAATCGCACCCGTGTTGGCAGTGTCACCACTGGTGCGAAATAAAGCCGCACTACGGTTATTCACCGCGAAGCGAATATACACTTGATGCGAAGTGTCATCATCGTTTCGCACACGCCACGTCATTTGCGCCGTGTTGCGGAACAGGCGAATCTCCTGTCGAAGGACACAGTCATTAGGAATCTCGGCTTCGGAAAGCAGAACGTTATCCCCGGCGATACCGTTCCCGGCATTCGCCCGAAACGTCGGTAGGATCACCCACTCTTCGTCACCGCCAACGATTTCGAGTGTTTCTCCGCCGGCCACGGTTCCCCCGGCTTGTGTTCCGTCCACATTCACGGATACATAGGAGGAGTAATCGTAGACGGCGAGACCGTCATCCTCCCACCAGCCCGCCAGCGGCCAGACACCGTAGCCGGCAGGAATGCCGCCACCGATGTTTGTAAACCCAAGAGAGTCGGCGTATGAATCAGCGACACCAAAACCATTCAAGGCACGCAAGTTGTCGTTGGCGAGACGCAAACTGCCCCCTAAGTTGCCGAAGGAAAGCATCCCCGCCGCATTATGCGTCAGCGTGATCGCATCGGCGGCGAACTGCAACTCCAGATAAGGAACACCGTAGCTTCCGGCAACGCCTTGCGTTACTGCCATGAACGGGTTGGCGATGTAGTTGTACGTCGCAAAGTCAATCGGCATACCGTCACTGGGGTTTCCCAGCGAGTTCGTAAAGCCCAGTCGACGCAGAACAGCGTCACCGGTAAGCGGGAGTTGGAACCCCTCGGTTCCAATAATCGGACCGCTTTGAAGTTGCGCGTTTACCGCACCGCCGCCCGCCAGCAGGGTTAAACCAACGGCAAGCATCGGGGCAAGTCGCCGGTTAACGCCTTTTCGCCGAGCTTTTGTTGTTGAAAGTGTTGATACGTTCATAACGAAAAATAATCCTTGAAACCCGAACTTTGCCGGTTTTCCCTACAAGGCGCGAACCGTGCCGCGCTTTTTGCTACCGGGTAGCGGCGGCTTGTGCCGCCACCCATTTTCTTTATCGAAGCACCGTGATCGGTTGCTTTACCGTGGTGCTTTCGCCTTCGTCGTTCTGCGCGGTGATTTCCACATAGTACGACCCGGCAGGGACATCGTTTCCTGCTGCGCTTCGTCCGTCCCAGCGCAGTTGCACATCGCCCACGGACGTGGCGCGTCCGGTTCCGAGAAGGTTCCCGACTACCTTGCCGCTCAGGGTAGTGATACGCCCGACAACGTTCGCCTCTTGCGAGAGGGCGAAGCGCACACTCACACCCCGCGACACGCCCCGCGTTCCGCCTACGGAAACGGCGCGAACGTTGCGAATCTGTAGGGGACCCGCCGTGCTTTGCTCTTTCAGCGACACGGTGAACAATCGCGTTGCTCCGGCTTCGGTGTTTTTGTAGGTGTACGACGACCGACCGTTCATTGAGACGACGCGCCCGGTTATCGTATCACGCAGGGTGAGTTTGGCACGGCTCGGAAGCGACCCTAGTCCGTCCCACGTCAGCGTCACATCCGTGTCGCCCTTGCCCGCTCCGACCGCCATTGTCCATTCGGCGGTTTTCTTGCCCGCCTTCATCGGTCTCATATCATACGCATACGCCGCTTTTTTGCCGCGTTTGTCGGTTCCAAAGAAGCGCACATCGGCGTAGCCGGGGCCCGTGGGCGGTTTGGCTATATCGAACCGGTCTTCGCCATCGGTTGCGCCGAGCGTTTGTCCGAAGTAGTTTTGCGCGTCACGGTCGCCCGCCACACTCGCCGCGATTCGCACACGCCAACCGTCTTGGAGCGGCACACCGCTTTTCACGGCACGCGAAGTCAGCACCTCTTGTGAGCGCGACGGCGGCACGATTATCGTGCAGTCGCGTAGAGCGCGAACCCAATACGCCTTGAACGGCAACAGTTGCCCGCCGGGGAACACATTGAAGTTATACGAGCGGGAAGGCACA
>JACMIU010000162.1 GCA_014380985.1 Armatimonadota bacterium
CGCCCGGTTCGCGTAATTGCGCGGTCGGCACACGGTTGGCGATCACTTCGCACGGCGCGTGTTCCACCACATAGCGGGCGAGTTCGACATCTTCCGCCGAAGCGTTCGCGCCGAATGCCAGCACCAAAAACGTCGCCCCCAAATCATACGATAAATCGGTCAGGCGCGAGCCGGGGTCACGGGTACGCTCTACTTGCACGGTAATCGAGGCGACGCAGGCGTTCTCCTGCACCGCCCGTGCGAACTGATGCAAGCGTTTCGTTGCCGTTTCCAGTAGCGCGTGATCGCGTCCGTCGAGTTCTCGGTCACGCGGCACGGTAAGCATGTGGGTCAGGTGCATCGTCGCCACGGGTTCACCGGTGGCGGGGTCGGCGGCGACGCTTCCGGCAAGGCGACAGGCAACGGCAACGGCGTGTTCGTCGGTCGCCATGCCGAAAACACCGACAAGCACCCGGTTTTCGCTTCGCGGGGGCGGCACGGCGAGCACGGTTTCGGGATCGGAATCCGGCGGCACGGGGAGCAGTTGCCCCCGCGCCTCGGCAAGCGTGGTAACAAGGGACGCGCCAGAGGGCAAAAACTTGGCGACGGACGGCTTCGCCCCGGCGACAATCAATCGCGCTCCCGGCGCGATTTGGCGCAGGTAGGCGGCGGCATCGCGCACGGTAGCCACGCCATCGGCGTTCGCTTGCGTCACGGCGGCAAGGCTCAACACGATGCCGGACGGATGCCCCACCAACTGCCGACGCAACACCGGCGCGAGAACGGAAGCGATATTTTTGGTGAGCACGCCCGAAAGCGTTATCACCTCGTCGCGGACTTCGATTATCATCTTGTGTACCTATTCTATACGCTATCGGAATCTCCTGCCGTTTCCCGCGCAACATTGCAAGAAAAAACTTGAAAGCCGTTTCGGCGTGTGGTACGATGGATTGTTTGGCAACATAGCTCAGCTGGTTAGAGCATCGGATTCATAACCCGAAGGTCGCGGGTTCAAGTCCCGCTGTTGCTATTTGATAGAATGCCCCCCGATAACTCTCGAGGGGCGTTTTTTATTTCGCTTCCCCCGTTACGTCGGCGCGAACATGACGCGGTTTCCAGCCGAGCATCGCCCCCGCTTTCCGCAAAGAAACGTGCTTGTCTACCGCGTCACCGCTGATGTGGAACGCTTGAAAACCGCCGAGCGGGGTTCGCGCCGCCCGCAGATAAGCGTCCGCAACGTCGGGTGCGGCGGTGGCTACCCCCGCGAAAAAGCCGTCCGGCTCGCGGCGGATTCGCTCTTCCCATTCGACAAGCGGGCGCGGATGGCACAGGCGCAGGGCATTCACGCTGAAACCCGGTACACGGCGGCAGAACGCCTCGCAAATGCTCTCACCAAAGCGTTTGGTTAAACCATAAAAGTCGGACGCATCGGTGGCAAGCCCCTCGTCGCCGAAATACCGCTTGCCGTTCACGCCTTCGAGATTGTACGCCGAAAGACTGCCGGTATAAACGACGTGGCGTATGCCCGCCCCGCTCGCGGCTTGTAGCGCGAGGTGCAGTCCCTTCACTCCGGCGTCGTAATGCGTAGCGATATTTTCCGGCGTCCCCCACCCGGTACTCGATCCCATCGCCAGATAAATCAGCACGTCGCCCGCGCCAAACCCCGCGATCGCCTTTTGCAGAACGTCCGTATCGGTAACGCTTCCGGCGTGGTACTCACACGCTTCCGGCGCGACCGACGCGGGCGGGCGCAGATCCAGCACCCGCACTCCGGCAGGGTCGCCTGCCGCGTAAGCATCGCAGAACGCGGGCAGAATGAGTGACCCAACCATTCCCGAACCGCCGATAAGAAGTACACGCATGGGCTTTATTGTAGCCTTTCTTCGGCGCGGTGTCACGCGGACGGGAACAACCGGCAGGTGCGGAAGGCATGGCGGCGCGGTACAATCGCCCAAGAATTAAGCACCAATACGTATGAATACCCTCCCCCTCACCGAACAACCGAACCCGCGCACCGAAAACCTCGACCGCCTACCGACACTCGAACTGCTCCGGCGTATCAACGAGGAGGACGCCACCGTGACGCGGGCGGTGGAAGTGTGTTTGCCGCAAATCGCCGTTGCCGTGGATGCCGTCAGCGCGTGTTTGCGACGCAATGGTCGTTTGATTTATATCGGCGCGGGAACCTCCGGGCGCATCGGTTGCCTTGATGCTGCCGAGTGCTTACCGACGTTCGGGGTTTCTCCTGAAACCGTGTTCGGCATTATCGCGGGCGGCGAACGCGCCTTGCTTCGCGCCGTGGAAGGCGCGGAGGATGACGCAAACGCCGGAATCGCCGCGATAAACGCCGCTCATGTCACCGACACCGACGCGGTGATTGGCTTGTCGGCGTCGGGCGGCGCACCGTATGTCCGCGCCGCACTTCGACGAGCGGGCGAACTTGGCGCGGTGACGGTTTCGATAGCGTGTGTGCCGAACGCCCCGCTCTCCAGCGACGCCCAAATCGCCATCGAAGCCGTCACCGGACCGGAAGTGCTGACCGGCTCCACACGCCTGAAAGCCGGAACCGCGCAAAAGTTGGTCTGCAACATGATTTCCACCGGCGCGATGATTCGCCTCGGCAAAACGTATGGCAATCGCATGGTGGATGTTCAAGCGACCAACGCCAAACTCAAGGAACGCGCCAAGCGGTTGGTACGCGAAATCGGGCAGGTGGAAAGCGAGACAAAGGCAACGCGGTTTCTCGCCAGCGCAGGCGATTCGGTGAAACTCGCTATTGTGATGGCGCGGCGCGGTGTCGGTCTATCGGCGGCACAAGAGATTCTGAAGGAGTCGAACGGCTTCTTGTCGGTGGCGTTGGGCGATGTGCCGTTCTCCGAAAAATAACCCTGCTAATTAAGACGGCTGGTAGGGCCCGCCGACCGCGCCCCAATTCCATTGCGGCATCGGGGTTTCCGCGCCGGGAGCGACCACGCCGTCTTGCGAGTTGATAACCGCAAGCCGTGTCCCCCATTCCAGATACCCGACAAACGCCGACCGAAACTCCGGGTCGTCCGGCAGTCCGGCTTCGTCAGCGCAGTCAAGCAAGAGATTCAGCCATCGGCGGCGTTGCGTTTGCGTCAAATGACGGTTCAAATGATGCTCGATCATGCCCGCATGACCGCCAAGCGAATCGCCGTAGACAGTCGGACCGCCGAAAACCTCGGCGATAAACAGGGCGACATGGCGCGGGTGGTCGGCATTCATATCGGCGAATACCGGCTGAAGAATCTCGTCTGTTGCTACCCGCTGGTAGAAGAGGGTTGTCAGCCGCTCAAAAGCGGGCATACCGCCTGCCCACTCATATAGTGAGGGCGGGGGGGTTTGTGTTGTATCGCTCATGTTCTGTTCCTTTCGACGATTGTATTTTACAGCAACGAAAGAAACCCTGCCCCCGTTCTTTCGAGCAGGCGTTCAGTCCCAAGCGGCGAGCAGTCGAATCGGCGCACCGGATGCCAAAGGCACACGCGGAACGCCGATTATCGCCGTCGCTCCTGATGGCGGTATTTTGTGCAACTCCGCGATATTTTCAATCGCCCATTTGCCCCCGGCGAACCATACTTTGTGCGCGGTGTACTTTTTGTCGGGACCGATGTCGAGTGAAAGAGTGTCTATCCCAATGCCCGCGATATTTCGTTCGGCGAGCAGGAACGCGCACGTTTCCGGGGCGACACCGGGAAAATGTAACGTGCCGGAAGCATCGGTTCCCAAGAATGCTTTCGGGTCGGTGGCTTTCTCGCCCCAGCCGCTGTTGACGAAAACCGCCCCGTTCTGCGGTAGCCGCCCGTGCTTCTTCTCGTGAGCGACTACGTCGTCAATGGTTACGGCATAATCGGCGTTCTTGCGGCACGACTCGCGCACATCTATCACCCGAATCGGCACAAAAAGATCGGCGGGACGCAACGCATCCAAATGCGGTTGCCCGGCGACGAAATGCGAAGGGGCGTCAATATGCGTTCCGATATGCTCGATCAAACTCCACCGGTTCGCATAAACGCCGTTCTTTGCCATCGTCGCAATCGGCTCGATAGCGAACGGAAACGTCACACCGGGGATGGGAATGTAGGGGAATTGCGGGGTGAGCGGGTGCGTAAGGTCTTGCAAATAGGTGATTCCGAGCGTTCGACGCTTCGGTTTCGCCGGTGCTTCTTTGGCAACGGTTTGCGCGAATGCCGCGCCGAACGCGCCGTTCAAAATATCGCGGCGCGTCCATTCGGAAAGAGCGAGAGTCACGGCTTCGGGGGTACACATGAATCATCAGACAAACCGGCGGGGTAATGGTTGCGGCAGAGACACCTGCCTAAACAGGCAGGGAAAAGATTCGGAAAATAAAAGGAACACGAAAAAGGAATCGACGAGGGAGCAGACGAATAAGACGACGGAGGTATTGATATTATGTTTAGTTGGTCACGACGCGGACTGCTGTCCGCCGTTTTATCACTCACTGCCGTGGTTATCGGCGCAACCGGGGCGTTCGCCCGCCCCATCACAAATATAGTCGCGTTCGGCGACTCGCTCACCGAC
>JACMIU010000163.1 GCA_014380985.1 Armatimonadota bacterium
CGCGCCGTGGACGCGCACCTGCTCCGCTGTACGGAGTGTGCCTACGAAGCGCAATCGCTCCGAATCGCGGGCGAACGGCTACGCGGCGACGCGGGCGAAGTCATCGCGTCGGACGCTTTCCGCGCCCGAACATTACGCGCTTTGTACACCGACAATGCGCACGTCGCGTCGGACGCCGAACCGGTGTCTGCGACGCCGGAGCAGTTCCGGTTGCCGATAGGAGTTTAAGACCATGCGTCTTTTTATACTGCTCGCATTGATTTTAGGTGCGTTTACGCCCCTTTCGGGGTGCGACGACGATACCACGGAAACTGTTGGCAAGCGGATAGCCTCCCCTGATGGGCGCGTGGAAGTCGTTCGCGTTGACCGAGAGTCCGGCGCAACGGTCTCCGATTCCGTTTTCGTTTACGTCGTTCCTACCGGCACGAAAATGTCAGATTTCGGAACGCCTTCGATTCGCGTACACAATTACCGTGACATCCAGATGAAATGGAAGTCAAACCGCAATTTGGATGTGATCTACGCCGAAGCCGAAGTATTGGAGTTTAACAAAACTTGGAGTTCGCCGTTTGTTGATTCCAACCGCTACGAAGTTACTATAACACTACAAAAGAAGCCGTAAGGCAAAGGAATACATTATGCAAGTTATTTGTCCGCGTAAGGATTTATATGAAGCCGTTCAGACCGTGGGACGCGCCGTGTCGGGGCGTTCGACGCTGCCGATTTTGTCGCACATTTTAGCTGTGCCGCAGGGCGATGGGCTGAAATTGACCGCCACCGACCTCGAAATGTGGATGGAAGTCCACCTTCCGGCGCGGCTCGACTTAGGCATCGGCGACGATGAGGATACCGCAGGGTTCACCGCTCCGGCTCGCGTGTTCACCGAGATTTTGGGGGCGTTGCCCGAAGCCGACGTGACGCTGGATCGTCCGAGCGGCGGCAATCAGATGCAAGTTCGCGCTGGTCGCTCCGACTACAAGATTTTGGGACTGCCCGCCGAGGAGTTTCCGGGAGTGCCGGATGTGGTGGCGGGGGCGTCGTTCGTTATCAGCGGCGAACTGCTCCGCGATGTGATCCGGCACGTGCTGTTTGCGGTCGCAACCGACGAGTCGCGCCCGATTCTGACCGGCGTCATGCTGTCGTTCAAGGGGACGACCTTGCGGGCGGTGGCGACCGACACACACCGGCTTGCGGTTCGCACGGTGGAACTGCCGGGCGGCGAGGGCGAGGCGATTGCGATTGTTCCGGCTCGCGCCATGAACGAATTACTGCGACTGGCGGACGACGAAGGAACCGTTACCGTGTCGCTGGCGCAGGGACAGGCGCGGTTCGAGATTAAAAAAGGCAAGCCCGACGCGGCGACACCGGGGGCGGTTATCACGATGGTGACGCGCCTTATCGAGGGGCAGTACCCGAACTACGAGCGCGTGATTCCGGCGGGGCATGACCGCAAGTTGACATTGGAAACCGGCGAGTTTGCGAAAGCGGTGAAACGCGCCGCTATTGTCGCCCGCGACAACGCGAACCGCGTGGTGCTTTCGACCGAGGGGGCGCAGCTCGTGCTAACTGCGGAATCGGGCGCGGTGGGTAGTGTGCGCGACGAAATCGAAGTGGCGCGGGAAGGCGACGATATTCAAATCGCGTTTAATGCGAAGTATATGAACGACGTGCTGAATATCGTGGAAACCGAGGGCGTGGTTCTGGAACTGACGGAGCCGCTTCGCCCCGGTATCCTGCGCCCGATTGGCGACAACGCGCAGGATTACCTGTGTGTGCTGATGCCGATGCAGGTGATTTAGAAAGCGGCGGGGGCGGCAGTTAAATCTGCCGCCCCCGCCAACACAACTACGGTGGTCGTAGACGAAATCAGTTAAGATTTAGTTGCACACGAAACATTGGCTCCCACATTGACCACAGTGAGGGTACGGAATAACTTCTATCTTTGTAATTTATGCGAAGATTGGAGATTTTTTCACAATAAAGCGACAAAGTATAATTAATGGGGTATATTAAATGTAAATCACCGGGAACATTTTCGGAAAGTCATTATGCTCATACAATTTACCGTCACTAATTTCCTATCGTTCGACAATGAAACTGTCTTCAGTATGCTTGCCGATGGAGGCGATGGACAACACCCTGATCACCTTTTGATCAATCCCGCCCGAAAAAAAGAAGCATTGGTACGCGGAGCCGCAATTTATGGCGCAAACGCTGCCGGTAAGTCAAATCTAATCGAAGCATTGGCGTTCGCCCAAAACCGGATTGTGAAGGGAAGCCGTGGCAATCAGACAATTCCTGTCGAACCGTTTCGTCTTGACCCATCTGCCAACGACAAAGCAAGTGGGTTTGAATTCATTTTCCAGCACAACGAGTTTACATATTCGTATGGGTTCCGAGCAACGAAGCAACGCATTGAGGAAGAGTGGCTTTTTGCAACATCGCATAGAACACATTCTCGTGAGCACCCCCTGTTCGAGCGGACTACGGATGCAGAGGGTAAA
>JACMIU010000164.1 GCA_014380985.1 Armatimonadota bacterium
CGCCGGTTCCACCGCCACCATCACGGCGGCGACAATCGCGCCGAGAACCATCATCAGGGCGGCGGAATACACATACCACTTCTTCCGCCGCAAGAGTCGCGGAAAACCGAGCGTCAGAAACTCCCAAGCCGCGCTCCAGCCGGGGCTTTTCTGCGCGTACACCGTGCCGTGGGCGCGGGTCACTAAATCGTTCAAATACAGAACCAGCGACGGATCCGCACCGCGAAGCCGCGCATACGACAAGTCGCTCGCCGTGCGCCGATACAGCGACCCCAGCGACTTCAGGTCGGCACGCGCCAGAGAGCGAACGCCGTTCCTGCCAGTTCCCACCGTGTTGATAATCCGCGCCAAGTTATCCCACGTCGGCTTGTGTGTTTCAATCCAACTGTTCAAGGCGGCGGTAGACGGCGCGTTCGCGGCAGGTTTCGCAGGTGTAACAGGGGGCGGTGGGGAAATGGACATAAAAATATCACAATCGCTAAGGGAGTTAAGGTATTATACACTATGGCACGAACAATCGAAGTCTTAACCCCCGAAAATATCACGCTTTCCCTCGAACCCGCCGGAATCGGAACCCGGTTCGGCGCGGTACTGCTCGATATGCTGATTCAATTCGGTATCGCCATCGGCGGTTCCATCCTGCTCGGCATGGGAACCGGGCTTTTAGGCTGGAACGTCGGCGGAACGGTGTTCGAGGTTTCCCTGATTATCGGCGGATTCCTGCTCCTGTTCGGCTATTTTATCCTATTCGAGACGATTTGGAACGGGCAAACCCCCGGCAAAAAAGCGTTCGGCTTGCGCGTCGTTAAAGACGGCGGGCGACCGGTGGACTTTTTAGCCGTCGCCATTCGCAACTTAGTGCGCCTCGCCGACTTTTTGCCCGGCGTCTACGCTTTCGGGGCGGGGGCTATCTTCTTCAACCGGCAGTACAAACGGTTCGGCGATATGGCGGCGGGAACCATTGTGATTCGAGAACGCGAAGCGCGAACGCTCGGTTTCGCGTGGAAGCCGGAGCCGAAAAAGAACCCCAAACAAGACGCGAACGTTTCCAAAAGCGTCGCCGCCGCGCAACTTGCCGCCGCCGCGCAGTTCAAAAACGCCCGCCTCCCCGAAACCGCCACCAATCCCGATGTTGTTCTCACCCATGGCGAGCAAGCCCTCATGCGCCGCTTCGCCCTGCGCCGCTGGGAAATGACGCCCGACGACGCCGAACGCATGGGCTACCGAATCATCGTGCCGTTAGTGTCTCGCCTTAACCTGCAATTCGTCGCCGGTGCGCCCCCGCACTACGCCGACTTGGTGAGTACCGTGGTCGCCGAATTAGACCGAACGCAGGAAGAGCGCGACGCCGGACGGACGCTGTAGCATAAGCCCTCGTCCCCCGCGGGTTAAAACCCACGTCGAAGACGCCCTTAGACGTGGGTTTTAACCCGCGTTCGTTGTTTGCATCTGTCCATCTAACGCCGCCCGCGCCGCCTCCGTCTGTGCCGCCCGTTTGTTCGCGCCCCGCCCCGTCCCCAAAGGTTCGTCGCTACCGCCCGCGAACACCACCGCCGTGAAAACGATATGTTGCCCCGTGCCGGTTTCCTCGATAATTTCGTAACGCGGCAAGCCCTTACCCGCCGCCTGCAGCCGTATCTGAAGGGTCGTTTTCGCGTCCGGCGCGAACGCTTCCGGCGACGCCGCCACCTGCGCGAGTATTTCCGCGAGCGTCGAGCGCACGAACGCTTCCGCCGCGTCGTACCCGTCGTCCAAGAATACCGCACCGATTAACGCTTCGTAAGCATCGGCGAGCGGCGAATCCCCGGTTTGCCGGTTATCGGCGATTTCACCCGCGCCCATCATGAGCCGTTCCGCGATGCCGAGCCGCCGCGCCGCGTCCGCCAAAGTTTCGCGCCGCACAATCCGTGCCCGCCCCCGCGTCAGCGTTCCTTCGTCGGTTTCGGGCGGCAACGCTTCCAGCAGAAACCGGGCGACAAACGCCGACAAAAGCGCGTCCCCCAAAAACTCCAAACGCTCGTTGCTACCAGAAACGCTGTCCGACGCCGACCGGTGCGTCAGCGCGGTACGAACACGCGTCGTGTCCGGCAAAACGAACGCTACGCCAGTTTCGATACCGCCTCCCCGATGCGCGTCACGCCCTTTTCAATCGCCGCCATCGAAGTCGCATACGACAATCGAACGTAATCGCCCGCCCCGAACCCCGACCCCGGAACCACCGCCACCTGCACACTTTCTAACAGATACGCCGCCAAATCATCCGACGACCCGCTAACCTTGTCGTCCGGCGTTCGCTTGCCGAAACACGCCGAAATGTTCGGAAACACGTAAAACGCGCCTTTGGGCATCAGGCACGTCACGCCGGGGATGCGGTTCAAACCGTCCACGATCACGTGACGCCTTCGGTCGAACTCGGACAGCCACTCGCCTAAAAACGCCTGATCGCCGGTAATCGCGGCAACGGCGGCGTACTGCGCTATCGAAGTCGGGTTCGAGGTCACCGCGTCCTGAATCCGCCCCATCGCCGCGATAACCGATGTCTCTTCCGCGACCGCGTAGCCGATGCGCCACCCGGTCATCGAGTACGTTTTCGACACGCCGTTGACGATAATCGTGCGCCGCTTCATTTCCGGCGAAAGCGTCGCAATCGAAATCGGCACGTTCCCGTCGTAGCAAATCTTCTCGTAAATCTCGTCGGAAATAACGTAGAAGTCGTGCTTCACCGCCAGTTCCGCGAGCGTCTCAATCGTTTCGCGGCTCCACATCGCGCCGGTCGGATTCGAGGGCGAGTTGAGCACAAACAGTTTCGTGCGCGGCGTAATCGCCGCCTCTATCTGCGCCACCGTCGGCACAAAGCCCAATGCGTCGGTAGTCTCGATGATCACCGGCGTCGCGTCCGCGAGGCGCACCTGCTCCGGGTACGACACCCAGTACGGCGCGGGAATAATCACCTCGTCGCCGTGTTCGCACATCGCCTGAAAAATGTTGTACAGCGAATGCTTGCCGCCGCACGACACAATCACGTTGCCCGGCGCATATTCCAAACCGCTATCGCGCCGCATTTTATCCACAATCGCCTGCTTCAATGCGGGGATACCGGCACTCGGCGTGTACTTCGTGTAGCCTTTCGCCAGCGCGTCCACCGCGGCTTGCTTCACAAACTCCGGCGTATCGAAATCGGGTTCGCCCGCGCCAAAGCCGACCACATCCACGCCGCTCGCTTTCAGAGCGTTCGCCTTTGCGGTAATCGCAAGCGTCGGCGACGGCGCGACATTGATAGCACGTTGAGAAAGTAAGGAAGCAGATTCGGGCATAAGAGAAAAGGTTCTTTCAAGCGGCGCGTTTATCCGCACCGGCAAGCGTCAGTATAACGCGCCGTGCGTAACCTTTCAACCGTTACTTCACCGGAACACGCCACACATAAACCCGGTTGCGAACCGCGCCCGCCACAAAGTCGCCGGATTGGGTGCGAAAAACGCGCACCGTGCCAAGTTCGGGTTGCGGAAACAAACGCCGTTTCCAACCGGCAGATCCGTTCAGTAGAAAAGTCGTTCCATTCTCGTTCCTTATCATGGGAGTACCGACACTTTGCGGCATTCGGATCGGCAGGGATTCCTTATGTCTCATGTGTGAAATCCAATATTGATTACAAATATCCGCTTGGCGGACACAAGGGACATACTCGGTCTGCGCCCTGTAGCCGTCAAAAATAACGCTCCATTCGTCCGCCGAGAAATGCATTCGCCCGAATGGGTATGTTTGTAATGAACTTGCTCTTGCCTGTTTATATCCGTTCGCAACATTGCCACCGGTTTCCAAGTCCCATATATTAAGCCAAACCGTATGTGTTGTCACCTCACCGTGGGGAGTTAAGGATTGCCGCCCCCCTACCGCCGCGAGAAAATTGCCTCTCCCAGACACTGATACATCAGTGATGTTAGTATATTTTCGCCCGAACTCGAATGACTTCCACGAAAAAAGTATAGTGCGGCTCCACTCCGTGAGCGCAAAAGCGATCACAGAGACGAACAAAGAGATCACAAGCCACTGGCTTTTCGTCGGTGAAATCAAAGAACGTTTTGCTGTTGCCATTTATTGCACCTTTGTACCTCCCGTATTGTACAGCATCGGCACGAACAAAAACGGCGACAGAGAAACGCGCCGCCCCCCCCTTAGCAAGGTCGGCGCGACGTTCCTACGTGTGCCGGTCTACGCGCCTTTGCGCGTCAGAATCGCAACAGCCACCGCGCCCAGCAACGCCGGGAGAAACAACGCAATGCTTCCCGCCTCCGGCACGACCGTGACGGGGGCATTCGCATTGTTCGGCGCGAAGTCGGCGATATTCTCCGTACCTCCCCCGGTAAGACGGGGCCAAAGGTTCCACGTATACTGCTCGCCGGTGAATCCGGCTTGTGTCGAGGGCAGTTCGGTTCCCGAAATCGTCGCCGAAATCGTATTGCCGTTAATCACCGCCGTGCCAGCGGGCAGGTTCGTCGTGCCGCCCCCGCCGAGTCGGTTCACCGTCACCGTGCCGTTCGGGCGCAGAATCACCACCGAGTTGAAGAACACGTTCGTGATGCCGATTGCCGCGAAGTTCGCCGGGCTATTGGTCGCCCCGCCGCGGTCGAAGCCCCATACATACAGCACATTCGCTACGCCCCCCGCGTCCGTAGTCGTGCCGACTAAACCACTGAGCGTGGTAGTCAGCGTGTAGTTCGTGCCATCGTAGAACACATCCGCCGACAACACATCGAGATCGCCGTTGCGCGGGTTCGCCGCGTCATAACTACTGATAAAGTCTCCGGCGGCGTCGGTGACGCGGGCGTGAGCCGCGACGGAGCAAGAGCCAAGCACAAGCAGGGTCAGGGCGACCGGAATCAGGGAATGCATTCGTTTCATGGAACAAACCTTTCTTCCACGCCGAATAACCGGGGCGTGTGCCGGAGTCCGTAGACTTAGGGGCAAACATAGACAGGCGGTGGCAGCGAACAATGCGGGCATTGCTTCGTCGAACGATGACAATGTTCGCATCGTGATGCGGATGCCGTAGCGTTGCTGGTGGTCGCGGATCGCATCCGGTATGCGGAAAAAGCAAGTCCTGATAACAGCAACGCCACCGCGACAAAAGCGACCATCGGAGAAAACAGGGTCGGCGTCACCGGCACGGCGGGCGAACCGACCGGCGCGAAGTGGGCGGTCAAATCCCGGTGCATCCGCGCCATATGAACGTATTCGCTCCGCCGCGCCGCGCTGAGCATCAGCCCGACCGACACCTCAAACCGCTCCACCCACGACATTTCGCTGCGCTCGTGCAGGTAGCGAAACAGTTGGTACTGCGTTGGTTCGTTCATTATTTCGCTTCCTTTCCGGCGTTTCGCGCCGCTTGCATCGCCGCCTGTGCGCGGTAAAAGTGGTACTTCACCGTGCTAACATTCTTGCGTTCTTGCACGGCGATTTGCGCCAGCGTCAAGCCCAGACCATAATGTAGCTCCAGAATCGTGCGTTGCTCCGGCGTCAGGGTTTGCAAAAGCGTTTCTATCTCCGCGCTTTGTTCCACGCTCAAACCCGGGCTCGGCGCGGCGATACGTTCCTCGTCCACCGGCGTTATCGCGGTTTCGTGCGCCGCTTTCCGCGCATTCCCCCGCGCCCAATCCGCCGTTTTGTTACGGGCGATTCGGTACAGCCACATCGCAAACGTGCTTTCCCGGCGCGGGGCGTAACGCGGCAAGCCCGTCCACGCCGCGATAAACGTTTCCTGCGCCACATCCTCCACGCTACACGGCGACACGCGACGCCCGATAAATCCGCGCAAGGGAACCGCGAACGCCGCGACCAATCGGTCAAACGCCGAGCGGTCGCCGGTCTGGGCTTGGCATACCAAAGTCGTTTCGCCGGTATCGGAGGATGGTGGGGGACTGGGCAAGGTGCGCTTCTCAACTTCCTCGGCAATCACTTGCCATACTGCTATCGGAAAGTGGGGCGGAAAAGTCGGGAATCGCGGAGTATTATTTTTGCGAAGCGGGAACCACGCGGAAACTCTTGACCTCGAACGGGCGGTAATCAAACGCAATATCGCCGCCCCCGGTGACAACAACCGGCTCCGCGTTCTCCTCCAGCACGTTGCACACGAACGCCGCCGTAACGTCGAAACCGAGCGAAAGCGTCGCCGTTCCCCGCGTGTTGAACGTCTCGTACAGGCGCACGACGTAGCCGTTGCCGTCCTCCGCTTTCTTCACCGCGTCAATAATGATGCCCTGATCGTTGACCGACGCGAGCGCGTAATCGGGCGGCAACGCGGGCAATTCACGCTTGTCGGACTTCTTGACGAACGCGGAAAGGAGCGGATAATTGATGGCGTGTGCCTCGTCCACGGTTTCGGCGCGATAATCGCCGGTGTGCGGGAGCAGGGCGTAGGTAAACGTGTGCGCCCCCTGATCCGCGCCCGCGTCCGGGTAAATGCCGGACTTTATCAGCGTCAGGCGCAGGTCGTTTTCGCGCACACAGCCGCCGTATTTGCAGTCATTGAGGAGCGAAACGCCGTAGTCGCCCTCGGAAATGTCCATGAAACGATGGTGCGGAACCTCGAAAGCCGCCTGTTCAAGCGGCGTGTTGGTGTGCGTCGGGCGTTCGATAACACCGTGCGCGATTTCGTAGGTCGCAAAGTTCGCGTGGACGGCGACGGGGAAATGGACGCAAAGCAGGGTCTGTTTCTCGTGCCAATCCACCACGGTTTGAACCTCAAGGCGCGGCGAATGGGCGTACAAAAACAGGTTCTGCGTGACCGTGGAGGCGCGGAAAGTTCGGATAACACGAATCCCGGCACGAACCGCGCCGTTCTCCGTCACCGCGAAACTTTCCACGGTCGCCGTGTCCGCTATATCGGTGCGCGAATCCAGCGCGGTAGCGTCAATATTCCACGCATCGTAACTCGCGGGCGCGTCGGCGTAGACCGTGAGGACGTTGCC
>JACMIU010000165.1 GCA_014380985.1 Armatimonadota bacterium
CACGCCGTCCGTCTCGTCCGCGCCGCCACTCACGATTAGCACCGCCTCCGCGTGATTGTGCCGGTCGCCGGGTTCGCCCTCACGTTTGTACAGGTAGTAGCGCGTTCCGCCGTCCTTCACAGGAATCTGGTCGGTCGAGACGATATACCCGGTTCCATCGGGGCGCGTGTAAACGGCAAGCCCTTCATGGTCGGCGACACGCCCCGGTTCGCGCCCGAAGGTAGCGAGTTCCTGCCCGAAGTACGGCGAATCGGGGTTTGCCGGATACTTGCGAACGCCCACGGTTTCGTCCGAGTAATAGATGTAGCCGAGGGCATCGTCCACGCAAACGGATTCGACTTCTTTCTTGCCGGAATACGCGCCGAACGCCTTGACTAACGTCGCTTTCGGTTTCCCCGCGCCGTCATCGTGGAGGCGGTACACGTGCAGATAGTTTTTGCGTTCGCCGCCCTTGCGCCCGACGATGGCAAATACTTCGTTATCGGTGGGGCGTTTGTACAAGGCGATTCCCATAGGTTCCGAAGCGTCGCCGGTTTGCCCCGCGAATACCGGCAAGCCCTGCGGGGCAAGGTCGGAAAGTTTGCCGGTTGAAGAAATAGCGAAAATCCGTAGCCGGTGCTGAAGTCGCTCGGTGCAAACCGCGATGTCCACTTTCTTTGCGCCCAGCCTCATGCCGTACTCCACGTCAACATTGTTCGGGCGATCCAAGTTCGGCACGATTTGCCGCGTTTTGCCGTCCAAGCCGAACACGTACAATGCGCCGCCCTCACTCGCCTCGATTTTGTTCGTGCCGATTATCACCGACTGCGCGGGGCTTCGCAGATTCACCCAAATCGCCGGGTCGTCGGGGTCTTGCGACACGGACGCGGTAGCGCGAACGGGTTTCACGGTGCGCGTCGGGGTATCGGGGGTTTGCGCGGACGCGGCGGCAAGCAAAACGATGGAAAAGAGGAGGGAGAAAGGGAGCGGCTTGATCACGAAGAGAATCCTTAAGTTAATGCGGCATGAAAAAGCGGGCGGGATTGGCTCCCGCCCGCCTATGGTAATTTTACCCGCGCACGGCAACCTACGGGTAGTACGGACGCCACGGGGAGGGAGCGGCATTGGATGAGTTCCAGTAGAACGGCGATCCCAGACCATTGTTCGCGGCTCCGTCAGAAATAACGCGGGCATCTTTAATCCATTTGACGTGACCGTCAATATAGGCGATGTTCATTCCTTCACTGTGCTTCATGAAGATTTCGTTCGCGGTTTTATCCATATCGTTCGAGTCAACGTCGGTATCGTTCGCCGCACCTTTGAGGCCGGCTTCCATCAGCAGGAACTCTTGTGCCGGTCGTTGCCACGACGCGATGGCAGTGCCTTCCACTTTGGTTGCAGTACCGGGGGCGTCGGCTTCACCAACAACCGCGTCGTTGATAGAGTACGAGCAGTGCCAGCGGTAGGCGTTCGGCGTTATCGTGGTATCGAGTGTGATGCCATACGATTGAAGAATCGGCACTGCGCCGGGGAAGTCCGGTGCGTCACCGGTGTCTAATCCTTGTACAAGGTCGTTCGATGGGCAGATGTATATGCCTTGCGGAAAGGAGTTCGCCGCGTTAGCAACGCGACCGCCGATATAGTTGGAGATAACAAAGGGCCAAACAACATCGTAGAAGGAACCACGATTGCCGGGGTCTAAGGCGGTAGCGGCGGGTTCGCCGGGGAAGGTTTCATCATTGTCTTGCGCGTACATCAGGAAGGCAAGGGTGATTTGCTTCATGTTCGACGTACAGGCGGCTTGTCGTCCTTTTTCGCGGGCTTGTGCGAAAACGGGAAATAAAATCGCGGCGAGGATGGCGATAATGGCGATAACCACTAACAACTCAATGAGGGTAAACGCGGAACGGGTTCGGGACATGGGCTTCATAGTTTCGGGATGCCTTTCAGGGATAGCGGATGCAAACGGGACTGTACGAAGATTAGGAGGGTAAAAGTTCCCTTGCTACGCTTTTGTTGGGCAATTGTATCGTAACGAACTGTACTTATTATTAAGAGAAGATTAAATTATCATTAAGTTTTCAATAACCCTTCGAGCAAGCCCTGTTGCGCCGTTGCAACGATTGCGGGCAATGAACGCCTTGCTACAATCCTGCCGCCGCCGCCCGAAGTGCGGAAATGCCGCCGGGAACCCCGCCCCCGTGGTGGAACACGAACGAACCGGCGACCAGAATATCCGCGCCGAGTTCGACCAGATTACCCGCCGTGCGGTCGTCTACACCGCCGTCCACCGAAATCAAAAAACTCGCGCCCTCGCGTTCGCGCAGTCTGGCGAGGTCGCCGACCTTGTCGCCCGCCGCCGGAAGGAACTTCTGCCCGCCGAAGCCGGGGTTCACGGTCATCACCAGCACTAAATCAACATCGTCTAAAACGTAATGCAGGGATTCGAGCGACGTTGCCGGGTTAAGGGCGACACCGGCTTTTCTGCCGAGGGCGCGGATCGCGGCAAGCGTTCGCTGAAGATGCGGCGTCGCTTCGGCGTGAATCGTGATTAGGTCCGCACCCGCCGCCGCGAACGGCTCGATAAAGTCATACGGCTTTTCCACCATCAGGTGAACATCGAACGGCGTTGTCGGGTGCGTGTCGCGCAGTGCCTGAAGCAAATCCACACCATACGACAGGTTCGGCACGAAATGCCCGTCCATCACGTCAAAATGAAGCCAATCCGCGCCGCCGTGGACACACTCCGCCGCGCCCTCGCCAAAGTGCGCGAAGTCGGCGGCAAGCAGGCTCGGCGAAACGCGCACCGTGCCGGTGCTAAGCGGCGATAAAGAAGGGCGGCTTTCGGCGCGGGGCGGCGCGGAAACGGTTAGGGGCGGGAGACTCATGGGTTCTTTGCTTTCTTATCTTGGGGCCACGGCGGGCCCGAAACTTCGGTTTGTTTTATATCGTTATCGTACACGGTGAAGGTGACTTTTTTGCCGTAACCGACCACTTCGAGCGGCACAATATCGCCAGCTTTGTGCGGTTCGGTGATCAGGGTACGCGAACCGCGACTATCCACAACATCAATTCGGATCACGTGATCCGCCCCGTCCAGCGGGACGGCATAACTCAGCGTGACCGCGTTCTCTTTTTCCGCGTCGTACACCGACGTTTCGCCGTTCTCGTCGGCGGGAAACTGCGTTTCGGGATATTCGATCACCGGCGCGGGTTCGGGGCCCTTCGAGAGCGTCAAATCTACCTTTGTGCCACGCGGGCGGTTTTCGCCCTCGCTCGGAATCTGTTGCGTGACGTTGCCTTTCGCGGTAATCACGTCCCATTCCTTCTGCGTTTCGCCGACGCGAAGCCCGACCTTTTCTAAAATACGCCGCGCCTTGTCAAACGAGACATCGTACACGTCCGGCACGACCACCATTTTCGGACCCTTTGACACCATCACGGTAACTTTTTTGTTTTGCCGGATATGGCGACCCGGTTCCGGGTTCATCTTATAGATCGTGTCTTCGGCATATTTATCGCTGTACTGCTCGTTGATAATATCCACGACGAACTTTTTTTCCAGCCCCAGCGTTTTCGCCTCGGTGAGCGATTTGCCGACAAGGTTGGGGACAATCACGTCATCGGGCGACTCGAAGGCGACCAACGTCAGATTGACCACGTAGCCGCAGGTGGCGACGAACACGGTGGCGAGAAACAGGTTCAGTGGCAACAGCCAGTTGAAGGAGCGCGGCTTGCGCGTTATTGTCGCGGGCATGGTGGTTATCATTTCCTCGTCCTCCGGCACGGTCGGTTCCGGCGCATCCGCCTTCGCAGTCGCGGGGGGCGGGGGCGGCAGTTTTTTTGCTTTCGGCGGCGCACTAACGGTGAGCGTTTCCCCGACCGGCATCACGGCGGTTTCGGCGTCGCTCCAAGCCCCGCGTACCGGTTCGGCACGGTCAGAATCGAGCGGCGACCATGTAAGCGGGCGACCGTAGCGCAGGGCGTCGCGGATGGCTTGCAGGTCGGTCAGTAACGTTTCGTAGTTCGCGTACCGGTCGGCGGGGCGTTTTGTCAGCAACTTTTGCGTCACGCCGTCAAGGGCGCGGGGAACAATCGCCGGTGCGTCCGACGGGATGGGAACCGGTTCGCCGGTGTGGCGGCGGGCGATAGCGAGCGCGTTATCCCCGGTGAACGGCACACGCCCGGTCAGCATCTCGTACAAAATCACGCCTAATGCGTACAAATCGCCCCCGGTAGACGGCGTTCCGGTCGCCCAGACTTCGGGCGCGGTGTAGGGCGCGGACGCGAGCAAGAGTTGCGGGTTGTCGGAGGCGGCGAGTAATCGCGCTTCGGCGGTTCCCCACCCGCCGAGTTTGAGCGTTCCAGCGGTAGCGACGTGCGCGGGGCGAACGTCACCGTGAACCACGCCGCTATTGGCGGCGTGTTGTAGTGCCTCCGTGAGAGCGACCAGCGTGTCCACCGTGATCCGGTGCGCAACGGGCGCGGTGCGCCTGAGGCGTTCATGCAGGTCAATATCGCCGGTGGATTCTTCGGCGACGAAACACGCGATACCGTTTCCGGCGTCGGCTCCGACATAGAACGGCGCGGCGATATGCGGGTGCGATAGTTTAGTGGCGGCGGTCGCGGCGGCGCGGAACGTTTCGGTTAGGTCCGCGTCGCCCGCGAATTGCGGTAGCAGGATTTGAAGCGTAACGTCGGCGTCGCGCTCGGCGTCGCGGGCGGTCAGGCGAGCGAATACGCCGTCG
>JACMIU010000166.1 GCA_014380985.1 Armatimonadota bacterium
GCAGACACCACCAAACAATTATCGTAAGGGACGGCGGGACAGGTGCGGTGTCCGATCCTAACTTGCGCTGCCCACGCGAATGACGAACGCCCCGACTCTCTTTATGAGAGTCGGGGCGTCGTGGTTACGTGTGAGCGTTCCGATTCCGGAAACCGGTTTGTTATTAGAGAGCTTCGCCGTTGATGGTGTGGAAGTAGCTCACAGCTTGCGCGGTGACAACACCAGCGGTCGCGTTCGGGCATACCGGAGGCGCATCAATGGTGGAGAGGGTGTAAGCAGTGGTGCCGGACGGGCATAGCGGCTCTTTCTTGACGTACAGAGCCGGACCTACCAAGTTGGCCGAGGTAACCGTAGCACCGGCTGCTGCCTTGGTGTCCATTGCCCATTGTTGCGCGGCGGAATCGAGTTGCTTGATGTTCGCCGAGCAGGATTTGGCGCGGGATTGCTCACGGGCGCGGATGAAGTTCGGGATAGCGATGGCGAGCAGGATGCCGATAATCAGAACAACGATCATGATTTCGACAAGGGTAAAGGCGCGGTTGGCGGACTTCATGTTTTTCATGGGGTACAGTTTCCTTCGGGTTCGGGATGTGCAGCGTTCGCTTTGGGATTGTTTGTTCGCGTTCGCTACAATGTGTTTCTTACGATAGTATCTTGCCACGCCTATTCGCGGTTTTAACATACTTTTTGAAAAAATGATTTAATTTTTTTCTGACAGCACTTTGCCGGTATACTTCGGCTATGACGGCAACTATCGCATTACTTATCGTGTTCGCGTTTTTCTGCGGCGCGGTTCCTTTCGGCTTCATCGCCGGACGGCGCAAAGGCATTGATCTGCGCGAACATGGCTCCAAGAATATCGGCGCGACTAACACCTTGCGTGTGCTGGGCAAAACTGCCGGAATCACGGTGCTTCTGCTGGACGCTGTGAAGGGCTTGATTCCCGTTCTTCTCGCACAGTACGCGCTTTCCTTGCCCCCGTTGTACCAAGTCGGTGTGGGACTCGCGGCGGTGCTGGGGCATATCTACTCGCCGTTCGTGCGCTTCAAAGGCGGCAAAGGTGTCGCAACCACGCTCGGCGTGTTAATCGGCTTAAATCCGCTCATCGCGGCAATATCGTTCGGCGTGTTTTTTGTCACCGTCTGGCTGACGAAATACGTGTCGCTCGGCTCGATACTCGGCGCGGTGACGCAAGCGGTGCTGTTCTGGGTGCTACGCAAGTCGGGCGACGACTACGCGCTTCCCGCGTTCGGTACACTGGTCGCGCTTTTTGTGATTGCGCGTCACCGGGCGAATATCGGGCGGCTCTTGGCGGGAACCGAAAGCAAGTGGGGGGAGAAGAAGGGGGACGAAACCGGTGCGCCGGACGACGCACCGGTTTAATCCTTGATTTTAGGCGACCGCTTCGGGGTACACGCCCTCGGCGAGAAGCGCGGTGAACGCATTGTCGCCGGTTTGTAGCGGCATATCCACGCGCCCCCGTCGCCGCGCCGATTCGTAGGCGGCGAAGATGATTTCCGTGGTCGGTAGGGCGTTGTCCACCGAACAAAGCGGTGTGCGCCCGGTGTGAAGCGCGTCCACCACGTCCAAGACCCCGGCGGTGTTAGCGTCGTCGCCGTGAATACCGTCCGCGACCTCGGCGTCCGGCACCAATTGCCACGCGCCGATTTCACCGGTTTTATACCTAAGCCACGGCGCGTTCCACAGGATTTCCAGAACGCCGTTTTTGCCGTGAACGCGAATCGCGCAGTCCACGATCTGTTGCGACTCTTCGCCGACGTAGAGTGTCGCATAGACGCCGTTCTCGAACTTGATTACCGCGACACCCTGCGTTTCCATCGCCGCGCCGAAAACGGTATTCGGGCGTCGGGCGTCGGTCTGCGCCAGCACCCACTGCGCGGGCGATTCGTTGTTGAAAAACAAAAACATATTGATCCAGTGCGTTCCCCAGTCGAAAAAGTTGCCGCACGACGACTCAATCCTGATCACGTCGCCGATGGCTCCCGCCTTGATCAGCCTGTGCGCGGCGGCAAACGGTCCGTTGAAGCGGCGTTGGTGGTTGAACGTCAGCTGGATACCGTTGGCGCGGCAAGCATTCGCCATCGCCAGCGAATCGGCGTAGTTGGGAGCCATTGGCTTTTCGCAATGCACGGCGCGAACGTTCGCTTCAGCGCAAGCCAGTACCATCGGCGCGTGGTGCGCGGGCCAAGTGCAAACCGAAACGATGTCCGGCTTGGTTTCCGCCAACATCTGCGTGTAATCGGTGTAAACGGTCGCCTTGCCACCCGCATTCTCCTGATTGAACGCTTCGGCGCGTTCGGCAACAAGGTCGCAGAGCGCAACGATTTCGCACCCGGCTTCGTTGTAGCCTTTCGCGTGCGCGTGTGCCATGCCGAATCCGGTGGAACCGTCGGCGTTCTGCGGGCGTCCCGTGCCGATAATCGCTACTCGAAACGGTTGATTATTTGTCATCATTGATAATATTTTCCTCTTAATACTTCGGCACGGATGGGTCAACGGTGTCTGACCACGCGAGGATGCCGCCCTTCAGATTCGCCAAATTAGTGAAGCCTTTCGACTGTAGCACCGCGAGAGCCTGCGCGGAACGCGCCCCGGAACGGCACTGTAAAACGATTTCCGTGCCGTCGTCGGGCAGGTCGTCAGCGCGGCGTTCGATCTCGCCGAGGGGGATTAATTGCGAGCCGGGAATACGGGCGATCTCATATTCGTAGGGTTCGCGGACGTCTATCAGTAGAAACTTGTCCCCGGCGTCCTGTTTCGCCTTGAGTTCAAGCGGGGTAATTTCGCGCATTGTTTGCGTTGTCCTTTCGCTTTGCACCGCGTCGTTCGCGCCGCAAAACTTTTCGTAGTCTATCAGTTCTATGACGGTTGGCGCATCCCCACACGCCGCGCAGTGGGTGTTTCGCTTCAAGGCGAACGTGCGAAACGATGTGGAGAGCGCGTCGTAGTGGAGCAGTTTGCCCGCGAGTGGTTCGCCGATTTGTAGCAGGTATTTTAACGCTTCGGTCGCCATCAGGGTTCCGACCACGCCGACCACCGCGCCGAGTACCCCGGCTTCCGCGCAATTCGGAACTTCGCCGGGTGCGGGCGGCACGGGAAACACGCACCGGTAGCAAGGCGAGCCGCGCCGCGTGTCGAAAACCGTCACCTGTCCCTCGAAGCGGTTCACCGCCCCCTGCACCACGGGAACGCCGGAAAGAACATGGGCGTCGGACACGAGGTAGCGCGTCGGAAAATTGTCGGAGCCGTCCAACACGAGGTCGTAGCGGGCGAAAAGGGCGAGCGCGTTGGCAGAGGTCAGATATTCGGGGTGCGTTTCGATGGTGACGCCGGGATTGAGCGCGGCGAGATTTTCGCGGACAACATTCGTCTTTGCCGCGCCGACTTCGTTTGTCGCGTACAGGATTTGGCGTTGCAGATTCGACAGCGAAACCGCGTCGCCATCTACAATACCGATGCGTCCGACGCCCGCCGCCGCGAGATAGAGCAGGGCGGGCGACCCCAAGCCTCCCGCGCCGACGCACAGCACGGAAGCGTTTCGCAGTTTCCCCTGCCCCGCTACGCCGACTTCGGAAAGCGTGAGGTGACGGGCGTAGCGGACGGCATCGGCGGAAGATAACAGCATGGTAGGATTGTACCCGCTTAACGCGGCAACAGATGCCCAAAGTGTCGCCACGCCTCGAACGCGCACACCGCGCCCCAGAACACGGTGACATACGGCGGTTTCGCCCAGCAGTGCCACTCCTTGACGCCCCGCGTCGCCGCGAGAATGTAGAAAATTGTCGCCAGCCCCGACAGTGCGAGGAGGCTATATTTCTGGAAAATAAGCACCAGAAACGCCGCCTTGCAAAAGGTGAAGGCGTAGCCCTCGAACTGTCTGCCCTGCCCCACGCGGTCGTATTCGGTCATATTCTGTCCTCCGCTGGCGTGGTGGCTAATGCGCCTTGCATATCACGGATTGAGAACACAGTAGCGAGACGGGCATACCGAAAAAGCACGGTTTGCACGAGGAGATTATCCAGCGATAACGCCATCTGTTGCATACAATTGTCTCCGAATCTTTACGATTATACCGTGATCTGCCATTATTTCTTCACCATATTATAATCACGGTGCGAACGTAGAAACCGAAGCGGCAAACTCAGACGTTCTGGTTAGAGGGGGGCGGCACACGCTTGGTACTCTTCGACGGAGCGGCGAAACCGGTCAGTAGTGGCTTTATCGCGGCGAACCATTTGTCCGCCATTTTCGCCTGTCCCTGCTCGTTGGGGTGCGCCCAATCGAATGTATCGCTTCCTGCCTGATCCGGGTTCTCGACCCACCCCTCGTAGGTTGCGACCGTTACAACCGGTGATTCTTTCGTGCTGATCTCCTTTGCCATTGCTTCCACCAAAGGGCGAATCGTCACCGCGTTCCCGCCATTGAAGTTCAGATGACCGATGAAAACGGCGACACGCGGGTTCTTGGTGCGCAGAAACGCGACCATATCCTTGAGCGGTTGCACAATATCGGCATTGTAGTCTTTGGAACCCTGATCGTTGGTACCGAGATGAATCAGCGCGATGTCGGGCGCGGCTTCCCAACCCGCACTCCATCCCGCCAGCTTGTCGCGTACCGCCGCCGTTTTCCATCCGTAATGACCTTCGTGATCTGGGTCGAAAACGACGCCGTTTTTATCGGGCCATTTCGCGTCGCCGTTCAAGCCGGTGCGGAGCGAACCGATAAAATTGACATCATGTCCGGCGTCTTTGAGTTTGTAGAACAGCGGGTAGCGGTAGGTATATTCTTTACGGTCGGCACGTCCGCCCTGCGTGATGCTGTCGCCGATAGGAAGAATGTTGATCGTGTCCGCATTGACGGGCAACGACGCGCCCGCGAGAAACGTCGAGCATAACAGTGTGACAATATGAAGATGGTGATGAGTTTTCATAATAGGTTAACCGGGAAATGAATCCGTGTTTGTACGTGAGAATGATTTATTTTGGGCGACGTAATAAACATCGCCCCTTGCCTCTACCGATGAGCGATGTATCAATCGCCACAACCGTTCGGCGAGCGCGGCGTTCCGTCCGGTAGCCGGATCGGTTTTCGTCTGCAATGTCCGTAAACCGAACAAAGCCACCCGAAGCGCAAAGGCTTGTTGCGTGAACTCCACCTGCGTTAATAATCCGTCCGTGAACCCGTGACTTTGAAACGGTTCCAAGTCGTAGACGGGATACCGCGCCAGCGTCCATAGCGGGTCTTCAAACCCGGCTTTCTCGAAATCCAGATAGCCGATGACGGTTTTGCCATCGGTCAAAAAATTGCCGGGCTGGTAATCGCCGCTTGAGAACACGAGCGGCGTCTCGCTCGCGGCTTTCTGGCAAGAGGCTTCAAGCCGTGCCAGTATCTCGCCGATCTCGCCTGTATTGCTCCAACCGGTTTCGGCTTCGCTTAATGTGCGCCACTCATCATGTAAAGTGCGGCGCGGCAGTTGCCCGGTGACGCTACCGAATGGTGTCTCAGTCAGCGCGAATAGCCGCGTGATGCCTTCAACCAGCAGACGGTTTGCCGTCGACACATTCATCGTGGATGCATCAGCGAACGCTTGCACCGTGACGCCCGGCAAAAACTCAAGCACCGATGCCCATGTGCCTTGTTCGTCTTGCACCGGTGTGGCCAACAATCGCGGAACAGGTAGCCCTATCGCAAGCAAAACCGGCAAGATAGCCGCTTCGCGCTCGACCCCGCCCGCGTTGCCCGACAGTCGCAAAACGACCTGCCGGGTGTCGCCCATTTCGGCATCGCGCACCGTGACCCGTAGAGGACAAGATTGCTTTTGTTGCATTGGTTCCGCCGTAAGGACGGATGCACCGGGCGCGAAACAGGATAGAATCAACCGCTCGTGTGCCGTGGAGAAACCGCTATCGCTTATTGACGTGTTGTTTTCGGTTCGCCATTCCATGATTGTTTAGAACACCAACCCTGCCGCCCGCCAAACGCGCCGCGCCGCGATTTGTCGGTCGCTGTTCATCCTCGGACGTGATACAGTTGCCCGACTGATAGGGTCTTGCCTCGCACGGTAAGCGTTGCTAAACCGTAGGCGAAATGCGTTTCCCAATCGTCTTGCCGCTGAATATGCTTCACGTGAAACCGCGTTCCTGTCGCAACTTCGGGCGTCAAGCAGTATTCGCAAACGAACATTGCTCTTTGTGCCGTCAAAGGGTAAAGAGGATTCACCGACTACTTTCCCGCATCAGCCATCCATTGTGTAAGACGCCTCGCCTGCGCGTCCAGTTCGGTATTAACCAGAGTTTCCAATTCGTTTTGCTCCGCCTCCCCTAAGTCGCTGTTCTGCTCCCAAGCAGCATTACGCTTGGCAAACAGTGCTTTCATACGGGCAATCTGATCGTCACTGAAAAACTCGTCGCCCCCGTATTGCTTGAAAAAGATACGCGATGGTGACAAAACACCCCCTTGCGCCTCCCACATATCGACTGCGCTACCAACCGCGTCGCCCACTGTTTTGCCAGTAGACATCACGGTGCGTCCAATCATCGCATGATATTCATTCATGCCATTTTCCGGGTGCGGAGGAACTACTCATATCGTCATAATACAGTCGCCTTTCTATGGTGATTATACCACCGTCAGCGGGGCGAACTTTTTGCCGCCGCTTAGTTTCGCTGTGCGCCCCCGGTGGAAAACGTTGTACTCGCAGAACGATACCGCTTCGCCGCGTTCGTTGACGATTTTCGTGCAACAGTCTTTGACACGGTTCATGTCGTAGGTGTGCGCGTCCATGAACGGCTTCACGACCACGCGAAACACGCGCTTGCCCATTTCGTCGGGCTTGCCGACGAGCGGCAAAACGTCCTTGAAGCCGCCCTGCGTGAACACAGTTGCTAAATCTTTTAGGGTTTGCCCGGCGCGAAGCGATACTACATCCGACCAGACGCGCCGAAGCGCACCGCCAACAATCCCGGCAAACGCTATTTTATCGGCAAACAGATCCATGTAGCGAGCAACGTCAAGGTGGCGCGGAAGCGGCGTCAACACGGTACGGTCGGCGTTCAAAAGCCCGTAGGTCAATACGCAACAGTCGGGGTGCGAGCAGGGAAGCCCGACGAAATCGGTGGGAAGTAATTCGCCCCCGGTTTGCCGCGACAGTTCGCTGATGACGCCGGTGGCGGTCAGCCTGTCGGCGGGATCGAAGCCGTGCGAATAGCGTCCGTTGTCCATCACCGGTTGGTATGTGACGCCGTTGATGTTGTCCATCGAAAGCGCGAACCGGTACAATTCGCCGATCTCGGAATCGTTGACGCCGCGTTCCACGGTTGGCACGAGCGTAGTGAACAGTCCTGCTTGCTTTGCGCGTTCGAGTGCGCCGCGCTTTTCAACGCGCAAATCGCGGGCATAAAGCCGCTCGTGGACTTCCTTGCGGAAAGAGCCGAACGAAAAATACAGTTCGATACGCGACCGGTGTTTCTCAAGCGTCGTCATAAGCGCGTCGTTCTGATACATCCGCAAGCCGTTCGTGTTGATAATCACGCGCCCGATCGGGTACGACAGCGCGAGTTCCAGCATTTCGGCGAAGCGCGGGTGAATCGTCGGTTCGCCACCCGACACCATCAACACATCAAGGCGCGGTTGCACGGCGAAAAAGGCATCCAGTCTACGGCGGGCTTCGGTTTCGTCCATGAAGTCGTGACCGTGCGCGTCGGCGTAGCAGGTCGGACAGCGCAGGTTGCAGGCTTGCGTGATTTCGAGAAGCAAAATGCAAACTGGAGGCGAGCCATTGTCGCCGCATGGCTCGCCGACCGCGCAACATCCGCCGTTCACGCGGTCGGGGACATACTGCCGGAGGCGCACATATTCGGCGGCGTCGGACGCCAACAGGGAGCGCGTCTCGCCGTGTGTCGGGCAGGTTTGACATATCCAAATCAGCCCGGCATCGGCGAAAATCAGAGCCGGGACAGTGCGAAGGCAGGTCGGACACAACCCTATGGTTTCCTCGCGGAAGGTCGTCGCAAGTGCGGCAGGGGTCACGGCTTCCAAAACTCGTCCCACGATTCGATTTCGAGCAGACGGTCAATCAGCGCGTCCAACTCGGCTATGTCGACAGTCCCGGTAATACGTTCCATGATTTGCGGCGATGGTGTGCCAAATCGCTTTGTACCGATACGCAAAATCGTATCGTGTTTGCCTTGCCGCTCACCCTCGGCTTTACCCTCGGCTTTACCCTCGGCTTTGCCAACTTGTAACCCTTCGGCTTTGCCCGCTCGCAACCCTTCTTCAATCCCCATAGCTAAGCCAATTTCTTTTATCTGCTGAAAAGTATCGGAATCTTGTACATCGAACACGTTTCTCAATGCTCCTTTCAAAAGTTGCGTGGCGAACTCACGGGAATATCGCGCCCCCGTTAGCACATACGTTGCCGCAAGCAGTTCTTGCTCCTGCGTTGCCGATTCGCTTTCAGATGCAAACCGGGAGCGCATCCGCTCCACTGTCTGCCTTTTGTTGACGCCCGTCAAATTACCCAGTAATGTGAGAGGGACTACCGATAAACCGGCGTTCAAAAATAATTCGGGCGGCAGTTCGTATAAGCGGATCACCTTGTAGCGAAACGTCAGATATTCCGTGCCATCCGGCAATTTTTTGCGTAGTACGCCGTTTAGACGTGGGCTGTTCGCCTTTTTCGTCATCACTACCGCGACCGACTCGAACGGTAGCCAGGTCGCCCGCTCCGCGAACACGTTATAAGAAAGCAGTCGTCCCGGCAACTCCGCGCCCTTCGCGCCGCTTTCGCACTCAATGTGTACCCCGAACGGCTTTTTTGCGCCGACTTTGAGCAAACCGTCTGCCGCCAAATTGAGCGACGATAAATCGGTATCGAGCGACTCCACTCTCGCCCTGCCAACGGCGATACCCAGAAACTCCAGCCATTCTTTCGGCGAGTAGCGAATCAGGTTCTTCACGCCCGCGTCATACGGCTTGTCGCTTGCCATTGGTGGAGTTATTGTACCGTGTTTCGCGCCGCTTATTGCAGACGATGGAGGAGCGGCAGGGCGGCTTTTAGCGTCCGTTGTTCGTCGTCGCTCAGGGCGGCGAAGCGTTCGGCGACCGCCGCGTTAATCGCGTCGCGTCCGGCTTCGTGCGCCGCGTCGCCTTTCGGCGTTCGCACAAAACGGAACTTGCGCTTGTCACGGGCGTCAATCGTACGCTCTATCAAGCCCTTTTCCTCCATCTCTTTGAGCAGATAACTTAGCGATGAGGAGGGGGTGCGAAGCAGTCTCGCAAGTTCCTGCGCGGTGTCGGCGACATTGAGCAGGGCGAGCAGAACAAGGGACTTTTGATGCAAGCCGTGTTTGTCTAAAACTGGACAGGCGTGGTCGAACACGACGTTCAGGAACCCCCAAACTCCTTCTACCAATTGCCAACCGGTTATTTCCATTTTGTCAGGCGATTGCGACATTTGTTTCCAATATGGTATATTTCTAATATGGAACTAAATAATCGTGTTCCTGTTTTGTTATATCAGGAGGCAGGGCATGAAGGTATTCGTAACCGGTGGCACGGGGCTGCTGGGTAACCATTTAATAACCGAACTACTCGCGCAGGAACATCAGGTGACGGCGTTGGTGCGCGATCCGGTAAAGGCGGTACGGGTGCTTCCGGCGTCGCCCCGGCTTTCCACGATTGTCGGCGACATCGAAAACGCAGACAACTGGCTTTCTTCCGTAGATGGCATGGACGCCGTGATTCATGCCGCCGCGTATTTTCGTGAAGCCTTCGGACGCGGCGACCACGCGGCGAAACTGCAGACACTAAACGTAGATTTACCGGTACAAATCGCTCAAGAGGCAGCGCGGCGCAACGTACGAAAAACCGTGATTGTTTCCAGTTCGGGAGTCGTGTACCCCCGCGCCGACGGTTCCCCGGCGACCGAGGCGGACGAACCGCGTACCCCCGTGCCGGAGAACGAGTATTTCCAAAGCAAGGTGCAGATGGAAAAGGCGTTACGAAAAATTGCCCCCGAACTTGGTAACAGCCTCATCGTCATACGAC